>NZ_JBYCKN010000079.1:0-6824 GCF_057473405.1 Sulfobacillus sp. TH-112 | reverse complement strand
GACCTCGTGATAGTCGGGGTCGGCACCGACAAACTGTTTGACTTTGGATCGCACGGCTTCATAAAGCTCGGTGGTGACTAACGAACGGATGCCACTGCCGCGATGAACACTCGAATAGAGGGAGGCGAGGGAATTGATGGAATCCATCACCCGAGTTAAAGGCGGAGTGGTCGCGGCATTGTCGAGATTCACAAAGGGGCGTCCATTATACTGGGGCTCCGATGCAGCCACGACTAGGGAATGCCAGTCGTCCAGAACGATGCCTTCGCCGAATAAGATTTGGCTAGATTCCGCTAATATCTCGAAGGCGGCGGCGAGGAAGACGGCTGGTTGTGCAAGCGTGTTCTCCCGGACGGAAGGTGAGAGGGCGGGATCTGCCGTCCTACCATTGACACTGTCCCGTAGTACATGGGTCACATGGAGACAGACCTCGGACCAGGTGGTGGGGTTAACCTCGTGGAGAGACTGAACGGCCAACGTGAATGGCTCCAGAAGTTGACGGGTCATTTCATTTTCGGGAGAGGTCATCATATCGATACCCGTATGAAGACTGTGAAGCACTTGTTCGTACGATAAGTCACGACCATCAGGCCAAGTGGTGGCGATGTGGCGCAGTACATCGCTTAAAAAGTGCAAGAGGTCATCGTGCGAATGGTGAGCGAGGCTGTCAGCCATCGCCATTCCCCATTGACGCACCGTCACGTCGCTATCTAAAAGTCGCGGAGCCATAGAGACTAGTGGTCTCGCGGAGCGAGAAAATTCCCTTCGGTTATCGAATTGTGGAAACTGAGTATTCCAGAGAGGGCGGGAATACTGGACCCAGAGACTCAGATCCGCTAGCGATAAATTGTTCAGGTTCATGCCGACACACTCCTTTGAATGAAAAAGAGAGGATAGGGGTCTCGAGTGAAACTAGCCCTGAAATGTTGGGCAGGGTGGTGATGACGATCTGATGTGAAGAGGAATGATTGCCGGGCCACGACCTGGCGTCGAGTGTTCGGTAGCGCACGGATATGGACTAAGGGACTAAAACCACTTGACCCAGGCCCTTTGAGGCCATTGTCTAGGATAGTAGAAGGCTTTCTCAGTCGAGTAATGATCCGACAAGACATATCCCATCTCCTCTAGAATTCTAGTAAAATCTTAGTAGACTATTGACTGAAATGTCAACGATATTCTAAAGTGCAGATTACCTGAAGCAAGAGTGATGGAGGTTTAAATAGTGGGAAATAAGGGAAGTGGGCACGACGCCTCGTTCGAGTTCATCACGCGGCTCCGTAATGAGATTTTGTGTTGCCGGATTGCTCCGGGGACCCTCTTAGTGGAAAGCCAGATCGAGGCAGATTATGGTGTTAGCCGAGCAGCCGTGCGCAGTGCACTGAGAGAACTGTCCGCCCAAGGGCTCACTCGACCCATGGCTCGGGTAGGACACCTTGTGACAACGCCCACCCGACAGGATGCTCATGAGATCTTTGAACTGCGGGAGATCTTAGAACCGTGGACGGCACGGATGGCCGCCGATAAGATTACGGAGAGCCAAATAGAGGATTTGCGAAGCCTTGATTACCATGTGGATTCTACGGATCTTGAAAGCTTTTCACGTTCGCTGGAAGCGAACCGTTATTTCCATCTTACCGTGGCTAAGATTGCCGGTAACGGCAGAGTGACGCGGGTTCTGACAGAGGTGCATGAGGGGATCACACGCCTTTTGCACATGGGACTCATCAGTGCGGTGGAATCCGGTGAGATGGTAGATGACCATTCACTTTTAGTCGAGGCATTGGCATCCCATGACGGAGAAAAGGCGGAGGTCATCTCACGTCAGCAAGTGCAAGACGCGTATCGCATGTTTGATCGCTCTATTACCGGACTGTTTTCTTCGCCTACCGCGCCGATTGAAATTCCGGTTTCGCGGTCCTAAACCAGTTTTTCCACCGTGTCTCTACATAGCATCTCTGAACGCTTGTAAATAGTCACAGGGAAATAGCGCTTGGGCACTTTTGATGCAGGAAATCCGGGCTGACGTGGGCGTGAAACACGTGGGCACCGCACGGGCGTTAGTCGGAGCCAAGGTCTATTGGGCCTCGGCATGCTGGGGATGGCCACTCCCGTGCTCTGATGTTTTTTCATCGGATATGCCGTCACCTTGTCCAGTGCGTCTCTCTTCGATGTCACCATGTTGAGTCTGCAATTGCGACGGACCCCGGCTCCCTTACGCGGTCGCGTCACCTCCACGAGCCTAGTCATGTCGCGAATCACGGCGCCGGTCGGCGCACTTCTCACGGGGATCATCGGAACGGCGTATAGTGTGGAAGCCGCCTTGTTTGTGGATGTCGGGATCGTGTGCCTCACGGCATGTCTTGCCCTATGGAATGTTCAGCGGATTGAGGCCCAGCACGCCGACGTGTTCGCTCGTGAGCACAGTCGGTGCTCAGACGCTGCACCATGCTCTGAAGGCATCCGACATCCATTCTCCACAACACCTATGATGGCCAGCCCCAAATCGTCTGGGTGTATGCGGCGGGGCGGGTGGACTTCCAAGACGGGCGGGTCACCGCTGTGCAACGTTCGTCGTCTTAGCGCGATTTGCATACCCGCCGCACGCGGCGTATATTATAAGCAAGAACCGCCCCTGCTGTCACAGGGGTGGTCGGCGAGGACCTCTCAATCTTTTGATCGAGAGTGACGCCACCAGAGATACAGTAACGTCGCGGGTAGCGAAATCGACACTGTAATCGTCAAGTGCATTTGCCCTTCACCTCCTTTCTGGGAGGTATCCTGAGGGCAAACCCTCAAATTCATTATAGCCCGTCTCTTCGGAGGCGGGTTTTTGCTGTTCACGAGCGCATTCTCCGGCGTCCCGCCGGAGAGCGGAGGCAGCATTTCATAAAAGAGAGATGCATGGGGGCCTCTCTGATGACATTGGATGTTGATGCCTCACACTTTTTCATTCACTTACCGCAATTCTTTAGTTCCGTGGGCCATGCACCGGCTTGAAGAGGGTCCGCACTCGACGGGGGCTGGGGCGTCTGTAGCAGACGTCACACTGCACGGGACCGCCGATGACGATGCTTGGATGGTCATCGGGCGAGATGATGGTGCGACCCGAACCACCTTTTCGTAGCTGCAAGTCCGTATAGGATGGGACGAACCCAACGTCATCGAGCCCACTGCCACGGGTTTTTCGCGTTCCTCGAACTGGCCGAACAATTGGTCATTACCAGTCGATGGCTGGGCTGTAATCGTCAAATGGTCTCCGCCTCCCACTGTGCATCGGGTATATTCATACTGAGATGAATACGTCGTGACAGAGTGGTGTGACGATGACAGCTGTCGAGCGGTAGGCCTTACATGACCTATGATGAGCGCGGGTGCAGAAATTTCGCGACAGTGGTCCGAGTGGTGGCCGTCGCAGGGCGAAACGTCGCTGGCTTATGTGGGTAGCTGGAATCCGGCTAACTTTACGGGTTTCTCTGGCATTGACTCCGCCAATCACGATGTCAACATGAACAGTGCGCACAACAATACCCTGGATACATTCTACGTCAGTTATGCGTTGTTTCAGGGACCACATCGGTATGGTCTATTAGCGAAAGGGACGATTTTACCAGGGCTTATCAGTCGTAGGTCAGTAAACAAGGAGGGCGATTGGTGCGAACAGATCGTTTATCTAAACTCTCGATAATGGTGATGGGCGTGTTATGTACGGCGCTCCTGTTCCTGTCCGGTTGTGGTCAGGTCACTCCCTATGCGTATCCCTACCATCATCTAACCTGGCAGGGCGAGCGCTACACGGCCACCACGAGTTATGTGCGCCAGCCGGGCAATCTCATCGGATATTGGACGAGTTACGGGAGGGGGTTAACATTTGGACTATTTTCGGTGCCTGGCGAGAGCACGTCGCAGGCATTGTGTATCCATACCCGTCAGGGATACTTATTGGTGATCGGTATCGCTGAGACGAATCGTGAGAAATAAGAGGTTGGGGTACTCATTATTAGAAGGCAAATGGCCATCAGTTGGACATCCATCGTGACCAGTCGGGTTCGGGGCTTTCTCTCCCACACCGGTGGGGGGATAGCCATTGGTGGTCTCTTGCGAAAGGCGCCCCGCCAACGCCCATTTCCGTTCCCATAATACCCAACCCCAGGTATTCTGCTGCTATAAACGGGAATCCGATATTGCCTAACGCCCGCCAAGGTCAATGATCCATGGAATGGCTAGCGCTGGGGATGGTACGCAGAGGTCTATGGAATTCGTCATTCGAGAGCGGTGTCACCGCGTGAAAGACAGTAGGTGGGTGAACGTGATGGTGATGGAATTATCGGTGGTCCTTATGTGTCAGTTTAGGGGGAATCCGAAACGCGTGGTCAAACCTGATACCCGCAATAGGGACATCAAACATCGGGCGATACTCTGGACACTCGGTATGGTCTTGCTATTTCAGGTGGTGATAGAACAAACCACCTCCCTCGGGTGATATCATAGAGGAAATTGGCGCGGTTCGCGGATAGGATGGATCAGGTGAAGAATACAGCATCAATGGGGATTTGGGTATATCCGTGGGATCTTGAAGCGCTGGGTGTAGAAAGAGTGGTGGACTATTGCGCGCAACACCGGATTTCGTTTCTGGGTGTGGCGGCGGTCTACCATAGTGGACAAATTCTTTCGATGGCAAAATCGCCCCACTGGGTGCATCAAGGTGAGGGGCCCTTGGTGGATTGGACATCCTCCATATCGACCAAGAGCCGAGAATTTCTGCAAGCACTGCGGTCCTCCCTACAAACGATTGGGACGGAGTTGCATGGCTGGGTTGTGCTGAACCACGACAAGCGGGGATGGGAGCCCATTTTGAGCGCGAGCCATGAGAGCTTGCCCCATACCGCGTGCCCGGTAGCCAATCAGTCGCGGGTGGAGCGGGTGCTGCAGCAACTGGCCAATAACACCTGGTTTGATACTCTGCAATTGGAACTCCCAGATTGGATTGGTGCCGTCCATGGAGCCCATCACGACATTGTGGGGATTCACTTGACACCCCTCTTACGACTGCTGTTGTCCCTCTGCTTTTGCCAGCACTGTCAGCAGCAGTGGGGTTCGACTAGCAGCTGGGATAGGGTACGACAACAGGTGCTCGCCGACATGACCTATTATATGGACGCGGAACCTGCCCCCGCTGATGGAATGGCCCAATTAGCTACCTATATCCTTGAAAATCCCGAGGTGGCCGACTTGTTGCGGGCAAGAAGCCGCTGGCTCGCTTCATTTATCGAGAAACAACAGCACACAGTGACTGTCCCGCTTATTCCCATCGTAACGCCATTTCAATTTCATGGCGAGCTCTCGTGGATGACCGGTTTAGTTCCTGAGGCCGAGCGGTTTTCACGCGTGATATTACTGGCGTATGGGCCGCCCAATGTGATAAGTCAGGATGTGACCTGGCTGGGTCATCGTGGTTGGGGGAGAGAGCGCATTACGATGGGGCACACGTTAGTGGCCTCAGCAACGCCTGATTTGGCGACCGCCCAAGCTCGGTTGCGGCGAGCGCTAGATGCGGGAATTAAAAGCCATATCTTCTATAATTGGGGCCTCTTGAATGCGCCACGCCGCAAGTGGCTCGACGATCTGATGGCCATGGTGGAAAGGGACGGCTAAAGCGCACCCAAGAACCCATTATCACAAATATTGTCGTGCAAAGAGGCGCGTGCTGAGTGTCCTACCCCAGGGCAACTCTGAGTTCGAGCTTCTTTTCCATGGAACGATTTCATAGATCCCGACGGCGCTGCACTACAATGAGTGATCCAAGCCGTGAAGTCCTGATGTAGCGACCGATCATTCTTCCGGATGGACGGGATCTTTAGGCCAGAACCGGTTATGCGCCCCATCTCTGGGCGGACTAGTTTTGCACCGTCGGTCGAGAGTGGGATGCTTGGTCGGGATAGGGTCATCTCCACCGACGCCGCAATGTATGGTAGCGTGATTACAACGTTCCGGCGGACCGTCAGGAACAAGATAACGTCAAAGTCGTGACGTAAGCCATAGCGAACTAGTTTTGCACCGTCGGTCGAGAGTGGGATGCTTGGTCGGGATAGGGTCATCTCCACCGATGTCGCAATGTATGGTAGCGTGATTACAACGTTCCGGCGGACCGTCAGGAACAAGATAACGTCAAAGTCGTGACGTAAGCCATAGCGATTTTCGGGAGTCGGGCCTTTGATAGAGAACCCAACGAGGTCAGCCGAGAACGGCCACATGGCGCCCAACATGGAAGTTAACCGGTCGTTTACGACCGGGAACATATCGCATGCATTCCGCAGGGAATTATGGGAAGAGTAGGCGTGCGACCTGTTGCGGATGTCGATGCAAGTAATGCTCGGCGCGTTGAATATTCGGCACCCGCACGTCACGGAGCAAGCTAATGGTGGATGTTAGTCTATCCCATGGACATCTTGCTCGGGGTTGATACTTTAACCTAATCGAGGTGAGGAAGATGGCCAAAAAGTACGATGCGGCATTCAAAGAACAAGCCGTGCAGTTAGTCACCGAACTCAAGAAACCCGGGGGCTGTCCCAAAAGGGGTGGCCTTCTTTAGCAGCCAGCCGATGGAGGCACAAATGAGAAAGGCAAGAATGCCTCTCAGGATTATCCTTGGAGGGCATTCTGCTTCAGAAGGTTATGCGCGATACGGAGGAGTCCCCATTCGGTTTTCACTTTGTCTAACCCGCGTAACAGGAACCGCCGGAACCGGCGGTTTTCTTTAATCTGTCCGAACACGCTTTCCACTTCGATGCCCCGGCGTTTCATGAGAGCCGCCCCCGCGTTACGGG
>NZ_JBYCKN010000078.1:0-15876 GCF_057473405.1 Sulfobacillus sp. TH-112 | reverse complement strand
GCGTCCCCAGTGGGAGACACAATTTCAAGACGCATCCATAAGAAAAGCGCATTCCATCGGGGAATACGCTGGTTGGCCTAATTGGTCTTTGCATCACGACTCCTCGGCAAAGACCGTTATCATTCACCCGAGTCCACAAGAAAGCATACCACTTTCCGACGGCTTTTTACACGCTCGGGCCAGAGATGGGCGGCGCCCCGGAACTAGCTTCAGAGTCCCCCTGACGAACCTTCTCCGGGGTCCACGAGGTTTTCAACAGGGTGAGATCGCGTTCCAAGACCCGTGTTCGTCTCAACATCCGATACAAGAACCCAAACATCATAATCCACACCGCACTATAGGCGACGAACAGAAACTCCAGATACATCCGTTCAATCTGTGACATGGTATCCTCCTTATCGACCCAGGTGCTCTCGCACCGCCATCTTGACATCTTCCACTAAAGTTTCTGCACGGAGTATTCTCACCCGAAGAATAAGATAAGCCGCCAATAAGAATAGGAAGGCGGCCATCGACGCGAACATCGCCCAAACCATTGTCGGGGCCATGGCGATACCGTGTGAGGTAATCACCACCGGATGAATCGATTTCCACCAACGAATGGTCATATAGTCAATCGGGACATCGAGGTAGGCCACCAGAGCCAGTACCGCCGATAGTCGCGCCCGCTTCTCACGCGTGTCCGACCATTCCCGTAACAACAAATACCCCAAGAACAGCACCCATAAAATGACCGTTGCCGTCAGACGAGGATCCCAGGTCCACCACACGCCCCACGCCGCTCTCCCCCACAGGACACCACTCACCAAGAGCATGGTAGTAAAAAGAGTGCCCACTTCTGCGGCAGAGCAAGCCCACAAGTCATACGAGATTCTTCGCGTGATCAAATAACCGATACTACTGATGGCGGTAATAGTAAACGCGACTCCTGCCGCCATGGCGGTCCCCATATGTACATAGAAGATGCGTTGGCTGGCCCCCAGCACGGCATCATCAGGGCTGCCTACAAAGGCCATGTATAATGCGCCCAACATCATGGGCAACAGCAAAAATACCCATCGATCGCTTTTCACTCTCTAAACCTCCCATAAATACTGATAGGTCATCACCGGCAAAACTAAAAAAATCGCATCATAGGCCATCAGCCCGTGAATCCAGAATTCAGCGTTTTGCCCTGCCCAAACTAACTGCGTGGCTCGCACTGCCATGATTAATAAGGGGATTTGCAATGGAACCACAAAAATTGGCATCAGGGTCTCGTGACCGCGCAGATTAAGCGCCAGCGCCGAGAGCAACGTACCCACCGACGCCATCCCCAACGCCCCCAATGCCAACACCAGAGCGAAGCTCCCACTAAGCACTATATGAAGATTAAATGCCACGAAAAATAGCGGAGCGGCGAGACCTTCCGTAACCATCATAAAGAGAAGCCCGACACCGAATTTCGCCCAAAAAACCATCGCTCTGTCACCGGGAGCGGTAATTAGTCCTGACAGGGTATCTTCAAACCCTTCCCGCCCATAGCCGCGTCCCAGTCCTATCATTCCCGCAATGAGGAAGCCTATCCATAAAATTCCTGGACCTAGTCCGCTACTCCCCATCGCGCTAGCATTGCTGGTAAGTCCAACGGTGAGCAGAATGGCCACGATCATAGCCAGCATGGCTGTCAAAAAGTCTTTTTGCCGCCACTCCAGCAGGAGATCCTTGCGGACAATTTCCCAGGCCTTACGCATGGACGGTCCCACTCTCATGCACATATTGGGTGTACACCCCATTTGGCACGCCACGCACTAAGTCGGCCTGGCGTGCCCACCACACGAATCGACCATGCGCTAGAATGGCGGTGCCGTCAGCCCAGCACGTATCTTCGTTGTCGTGGGTAATGAGAACGATAGATGTGCCACGCATTATGACCTGGTCCCTGAGAAGACGCGTCACCACGTGACGCCCCTCCCCATCTAATCCCGTAAAAGGCTCATCCAATAGCATTAATTCTGGACCCGGCAACAGCATTCGGGCTAATGCAGCCCGTTGCCGCATTCCTCGTGAATAGGTTCGAACTGGGTCATCGTGACACCATAGCAAGTCCACCTCGGCCAGCACTCGATCAATGCGCATTTCCAACTCCGTGAGATGCCACAGACGACCATAGAATCGCAGGTTTTCTCGGAGCGACAGTCCGAGATATAGAAAGGACTGATGAGCTAGATAGCCGATCCTACGGTCCCCCGACCCCAAGGTCGATATTCTGTTCCCAAACTGGTATAAGTCGCCACCGTCATATCCCACTGACCCGGCTAGTATCTTTAATAGGGTGGACTTGCCTGCGCCATTTGGGCCCATAATCGCCAATACCCTTCCCTGATGCAATTCGAACCCAAGATTGTGGAGAATTCTCCTACCGCCTATCGATCGGGAGAGACGACGGGCCTCCAACACCACTTCTGCCATTAATTCTCGCCCCGTTCCATGACAATCCTCTTCCATGACTCCTGATATCCATCATCGGAAAGAAACCCCTTTTGATGTTGCATCCAGATCTCAGCAAGTTGATCTAAGGTGTTAGCGGTCAACCGATGAGGTTTGTTATGGTCAATAGGGCGCCAATAGAGACCTAACAGAAGCGCTCCTAGACCGATCACCACCACCATGACTTCAAAGAGCGCCGCGGCGACGGGATGGTTGCCAGAGCGCGACGGCTGTGGCGGAGTCGCCGTGGTGGGCGCTTTTTCGAGCACGAGTGGGACACTTTGACCTTGCCCTAACTGATTGGTCACGTATTCTTGAAATTTCGGACCTGCGGGTACACCCGGGATGTTTCCACTCCCCATATATTGCAGTGCCGGATTCAGCACTTCTGGCACGCTGAGGCTCTCCGGCACCAACACCACCAAGGCCTCGGTGGGCGCATCATTGGTGACCGAAACACTGTCAGCGCTTCCGTTCCAGGGAATGCGGTAGCGAATGGCGAGATGATGCCGATGCGAGAAGGCGACCAGTTGGGATGCCGAGGGCCGTGCTACCGAAAACCCTAAGCCCCGCACATCCCGAGCCTGCGGGATGATTCCAAACTCTACAGAACCGCGGGAGGAGTTCTGTACCACCACCTCCTGATAGATGGCAAGCGCTTGGTGGTCTGGCATGAGAATGAAGAGATCCATAGCAATTGGGGACACGGCAGGACTTGCAGCCACCACCGAAGGACTGGCAATGGCAACGATCCCTAAACCGACCAGACCCCCCACTATGTTCACTAGTCGCCGCCGCATTATTGACCACCTCCCTTGCACTGGAGGCAGTTCCCATGCATCTGCCGCAATCGATGGCCACAATCGCGGCAATACCATTGCCAAAGAAATGATTCCATTTCGTCTAGCGAACAGGATTGGCGTAACCGCAGATGCTCCTTGAGATACCCTGGGCCTCCTGTCGAAATCCATGGAGCGGCAATCAATCCGAGAAAGCCCATACTGAGAACGATATAGAAACCTCCAATCATAGCGGATCTGGTCCCTTCAACGCCGCGCTTTCACCACTGATGATCTCCCAAGTGCCCGCAATTGAGGGCGAAGAGTCCAGTGACATTCGTCTTGCACCCGGCGCCGATAGCGCAATTACCGTACCCAGAGCCAACACCACCATCCCGATCCAAATCCACGTCACCATTGGATTGACCATCACCTCCAATAAGATCTTCTTGTCTCCCGGACTCCCTTCTAACACCACGTAAAGGTTTTGCATCAATCCTTGATGGATACTCACCTGGGCCACGGGCTCGGCAGATCCCGGGAAAAATGACAGTCCCGGTCGTGCTTGCCAGTGATGCTGCCCATCCACGATGTGAAGCACCGCCGCGGTGGTCACATAGCCGCTATGTGGGATGTTTTCGAGTGACTGATAGCGAATATGGTTGCCATGAAAGACCGTCTCGTGGCCTGGGGCTATCACCACCGTCTCCGAATACGCATGAGTGTGCGAGCCGATGACACCACAAACCACCAATAAGAAGGCGAGATGTGCAATATACCCTCCGTAGCGGCGACGCCGATGCTGAATGGCCCGCACCAGCGCAATCCAGAATGGACTCTCATCGAGACTTTGTTGTCGACGAGCAGCGCGGAAAAACTCTCGCAGTACTGCGGTGCTAGCATAGGCTACCAATCCCAGACCAATAAGGGCCATCGCTTCATGGTCGCCAATGTGCCATGCGTAAATTACCACCAAAACCCCAGACGATACCGGTAACCCAATAGCACGGAGCGCCTTTCCTAAACGAGTCATCCCCCATCCGAGACTGGGCATCAGGCCCATTAAGGCGACAAGGACGAGAAAGAACGGCACTGTCATGTGATTAAAGAACGCTTCGTTCAAAATCACGGTCCGCTGCCACAGCGCCTTTGAAATCACCGGATAAAACGTCCCTAAGAGAACAACGGTGGCGATGGCCACGAAGGAAACATTGAGCAATAAAAAGGCGCTTTCTTTAGAAACGGTCCCTTCAATCGTCCCACGGTCCTCGAGTCGCTCCCGCTTAATCCAAAGAACGCTCACCATATAAATGACACTCACCCAAAACAAAATGACAAAATAGGGACCCACCCCGGTTCCCGTAAACGAATGCACCGAATTTTTGAGTACACCACTACGCGTGATATAGGTTGCGACCAAGGTGAGAACAAACGTCCCCAGGCCCAACCCTACCGTCCATAGCCGGAATACTCCGCGCTTCTCTTCCAGTTGTGCCGAATGCAAGAACGCGGTAGCCGTCAGCCATGGTAGGAGTGCGGCATTTTCTACCGGATCCCATTCCCAATATCCGCCCCATCCTAGTTCCATATAGGCCCACATGCCCCCCAAAATGAGCGCCACCCCTAGGGTGCCCCAGGTCAACAGCATCCAGCGCCTGACCGTGGGAATGAGTTCACGCCATGAAACCTCGGTCCACATTCCGGCCACTAAATAGGCGGCTGGTACGGTCATTCCAATGAGTCCGGTGTACATCATGGGTGGATGAATGGTCATCACCACGTTCTGCAACAACGGATCCAGGCCTATCCCATTCTGAGGATTCCCCGCGATCAGTCGAAATGGGTCCACCACGCCTCGGGACATAAACGTGAAGAAAACCATGACAGCGCCCAGAAGCGGGATGACCATTGATGTGACCCGTCCATTTCTACGCCCCCCGAAGAGCGCCACACCTCCGAGATAGAGGGAGAGTATGAGCCCCCAGAACAAAATCGAACCTGAGTCGCCTCCCCATAAAGCGCCCATCTTATAAATGAGCGGTAGCGCTCGGTCACTATGGTTGTAGACGGCCGCCACGCTATAATCCCCACTCAACAGTAGGTATTCAAGAGAACATGCGGCGGACGTCATGGCGAGGGCGACCGCAACCGCCGCTCCCCGCACGCTCTCCTGAAGCCGGGGTCGATGATGACGATTCGCATAAAGACCCATCGCCGCGGTATAAAGGGACCCGATGAATGCCAACAACAGCGCGTATTGTCCGAAGGCGGACATCCTAATGCGCCTCCTTCGATGGGGAATAGTGGTCTGGACATTGAATCTCCAACTTTTCGGCCACAAATTGACCATTTTTCCCCATGCTCCCCTTAACAATGGCGCTAGCATTACTAAATCGTTCATTTGGCAGGGCACCGCGATAGATGACGGGCAGCCTAGCGCGCCCTGAGGTCATCACGAAACTTAAGGTCGCATTTTCCGGATTGTAATGCACCGTTTTTGACACCAACGTGCCTTGCACACGCACCACAGCACGTGTAAAGAGGCGGGACTGTGCCCGATATGCCTGCACTGTCATAAAATAACTGGAGAAATTATGTGCCCCTTGGAGAACCATATAGGACAGGGCAGCAACAATGACGAAGGCGCCCAGTTGTAGGCGGAACTTGTTTGACACGAGCGTCATCCTCCTAGCCTACGGTGTGATACGACTAGTGATGCCCGGTATTGGTCAAAATATCCATCAACACGCCTGAAGGATTGCTGAAACGTCATACCGCCATGGTAAATATTGCGCTTGCCGACGGTGACTAAAGCTGATATACTAAGCGCTGCAATTCAATTGCGCCGAAGTGGTGGAATAGGCAGACACGCGGTGTTCAGGGCGCCGTGGGCGACAGCTCGTGTGGGTTCAAGTCCCACCTTCGGCACCATAAACTCCTTGAGCACATTGGCACAGCTTGTTCTCTGAATAGGTAAACGCAAAACCGCAGCAACCCGACACCATATGACGTGGTACCATCGGGTAATTTTTATGTTGTTCCTGAAATATCTCAACCTGGTTGATTCTTATCATATCGGTTAGGATCTATGGGCACAGTGGTAACGAAGCAAAGTGTTCATGCTTCCATCCCCCGCGAGGTCCCGTATAGAGATACGCTGATTTACCTCGTTATCTCTGAGCCTCCTCCGACATTCAGATTGTGCGACCAGGGACCCCGTTGGCCTGCCGCCTTGCGAGTCCCGGTTTTCCCGACCAGGATAGGCCGATGTTCCACGGGCACGAGGTTACCAGACTAATCACGGCACACAGTTAGTGGACCACTCCCGTTATCACGAGACGAGACCGACCTTACCCTATCACATCCACATGCACTCGAAAATAGGTACATCGCGTATATCTTCGATACCCCCATCACCGGGTCCTTACTGCCTTCTGACCGACTCGCGCCAGTTGGAACCGCGTACACTGAATAACATGCCTAGCCCGGTGATCCACCACACTGCCAGGGTCACGAAGGTCGGAAGATGCACCCATGTTAATAAGAGTCCCCATTGCGCTAGCGCGTGAATCATCGCGAAAATCACCAGTAACCCCCACCATGGCCGCCCCTTGTCTGGCCACACCACGATGGCCAGTGACATCCATACGCTTAGCGCCATGCCTCCGCCGTCACTCGCAACCGCCAAAATCCCGATGCCTAGCATCACCCAAGCCCACCAAGGTGTCGCGCTTCCTAACTGATTGATTCGGCCAGTTACCATAATCGCGGCGAATAGCCATACAAAAGGCCACCACAATGTCACGGAGGCGTGTCCGAGCGTTATGTGGAATAAATGCGTGAAAGCCGCAATGTCCCACCCCACGGCTACCGCCGCAGCCAAGTAAAGACCCGCCGGTCGCGTTACGGCAAATCCACCAGCAAACCGACCCGAAAATCTATTCGAATCAGAACCCAAAATAGCCTTCGCCATCTCCTCATTGCCTCCTCTCCGTACCAAGTCCGACTACACTTTCATCATACATCTAAATTTCTAGTCTGGACCGACAAGGTCAGCCAGACGTGATTCACTGCCAAATCATCTCACCATCCACAAACCGAAGACGGAGAAACATCCCCCTAGGGCGTCTCTCCGTCTTCATAAGTTCCCGATCGAGTCGGTGAATTACACCTCTGACACCCGGCTATCAAGCTACCTCGCTTAGCGCTGACCCTTTTGCCCGACAACCATCGTTTCCGGCTTTTCTCCCGGTGTGGTCTCTTCTTGATAAATATAGCGAGCACCGCGAAAAGGCGACAGAACCGCGGAGAGGAACGTCATTGCGGCCGCAAACAAGAACACGACACGCAAGGCATCCATAAAGGGATGCGAGATGAGCTGAGGAAAGAACTGCGGGCTCTCAAGCACTGCCGCCTGATGTACCGGCAAATGTGCGACGATCTGCCGACCTGCAGCTGTGGCTCCGAAGAGCGTTTTCAGAGGATTATATCCCAAGAGAGCGGCAAATAAGAGGCTCAATGGCGACGCATGCGCTAACCCACTCACAAACGCACTCGGCAAGGCAAAGTGGCTGAGTCCATGCATAATGGTTCCGGGAAGACCGGTGGCGAGTTGGCTAATCACAATCGTAAAGAAAATCCCCATCGAAAGCATCATCCCGGCGTTCATGAAGGTGGCATACATTCCTGACGCGGCTCCACGAAACTGCGCAGGTACCGAACTCATGATCGACGAGGTGTTGGGTGAAGCAAATAGTCCCATCCCCGCGCCAACAATGAAGATAAAGAACGCGAATGTCCAATAATGGAAGTCCGCCGGTAGGGTATTCAATAAGAAAAATCCTCCGGCACTGACCAGCATCCCCACGGTGGCTAGCCAGCGAGCTCCAAATCGGTCGGACAGTCGCCCACTAAGCGGTCCAAAGGCCAGAAATCCTACCATCTGTGGAATCGTATCTATTCCCGCCTGTAATGGCGTGTGAGCGAAGGATACCCCGTGCATCGGCAACCAGATCCCTTGAAGCCAAATAATCAGCATAAAGGATAGTCCACCGCGCGCAATCGATCCCATGAGGTTGGTTGCATTGCCAATCCAAAAGGCTCGAATTTTGAAAAGTCCCATGTGGAACATGGGATCCAGGATCTTTGACTCAATAATCACGAACGCAATCAAAAGAACCACGCCACCGATGAGACTAATTTGGACAAAGGGGCTATGCCATCCCATAGGATATGAACGGTAAGGCGTAATGCTATACGTCAGCCCCAGCATCACCCCCATAAGTCCTAACGCAAAGGTGAGATTTCCCCACCAGTCAATGCGCTTCGCATCGCGGATGGTAGCTGTCTCACGTAGCGCGTAGTAGGCCCATACGGTGCCAAACAATCCGACTGGAACATTCACCAAGAAGATGGCCCGCCACCACACAACCGAAAGAAGACCTCCGACAATTAGCCCGATGACTCCACCACCCACGGCAGCAATCTGGTTCAATCCCAGTGCCATGCCACGTTCTTCTGGTGGAAACGCATCGGTAAGAATGGCTGAGCTATTCGCAAACAAGAAGGCTCCACCAATTCCTTGAATGAACCGGAAGATAATCATCTCCCACTCAGCTGCGGTACCCGTACTCGGTGTCAAAAAGAGCAGCAGTGACCCTACTGTAAAAACCAAAAATCCCATGTTGTACAATCTTACACGGCCATATGAATCGGAAATGCGACCAAAAGAGACTAACAAAATGGTTGTTGCCACGTTAAATCCCATCAGAATCCACAGCATCAAACTCAGATTGCTGCTTTGCCCCAGGGGATTCACATGAATTCCGCGAAAAATCGCTGGCAAGGAAATAATAAGGATGGTCTGGTTTATTGTCGCCATTAGCACACCCAACGTCGTGTTGGATAGTGCAATCCACTTATAATTTCCGCCTAGAGCACCGCCGCGCCCTGTACTCGTCGCCATCTCTTCGATTCCCCCCACACTATTTCATGTGCTGATGTCTGTGATTGATGACTAGCCATTCGACCGGATCCTAGAGGTGTCAAGACGAACAGAGCTCCACTGCGACAAAATCTCATTTTCAATTTGCGGTAGAGCCTTGCCTATGACGTCTCATACACCGCCACCTTAACATTTGTCATCACGACAATCATTTACACCCAGACAATAATACACCATATTGCCACCAACTTGCGACAATTGGGCTCTCACACTACTAATTTTTTAGTATCCACTTTCTATCGGCTCATTTGACTACTCTTTATCCTGCGCCAGGCTGGACACCGGCATACGCTGTCTGACGACTCCCGCGTAGCGATGCCAGGTCGCCGAAAAAATGACACCGGCCTTCAAAAACCATGACCGGTGTTATCACGCCGTGATGCCAGCGTATCAAACGATTCAATATAGTCATTTACTGAGTGCGGTAATAGGCACAGAATGACGTTACTTCATCCCACGCTAGGGAATCATTTGTTCCAACGATTTTACGTTAAACTCGCTGAGGATACTCCGAGGTTGCTTGGCTTAAGGTTATCTCGCTATTGCCTCACCCTAGACGTTGTGATATAATTTTTTCGTTGCGTTAACGACATACTCTCGTGTAAGTTGCGATCGCAATAGCTATTTGTCGGGATGGCGGAATCGGCAGACGCGTACGTTTGAGGGGCGTATGGGGCAACCCGTGGGGGTTCAACTCCCCCTCCCGGCACCATAACACCCATAGCAGGGGCACATACAAAACTGGATTCCACGTAGGAATTCGGTTTTTTTGTTTGGACCTTTAGATTCCTGAAGGGGATGCCGACAATGGATCCTACCGTCCCAATTCCCATCCCCTAAATATTTGGAGCTTAATTTCCCGACCGATCTCCACTCAGCGACATTGACACATTGTGACTCATTAAGCGCGCGGCGTTCATGAATTTGGTTAGTCCTCTCGAACAGTTTAGCGGAAAAAAAGGCTAATCGTCTTGCCGATTTTTTCATATCGACAGCAGGCCCTCTAAGCATTGTTTGGCTATTTCTCTTTGGGCTCACCAGACTAGTTCGGATCCGTGATGCTTTAACCACTCGCGGAGCGAACCATAATCAGGAACTTCCCGTTCGACGGCTTTCCAGAACGCCGATTGATGATGGGGATGTTGCAAATGCGTCAATTCATGGATAATTACGTAGTCACAGACAGATTCTGGGGCTTGCACGATTCTCCAGTTCAGCGCGATGAGACCATCTTCCCGACAATACCCCCATCGGCTTTTATATTCGGAAACTTTCACCGATCGAGGATACTTCGAAAGGCGGTCCGCATAATACTGAAGTCGCCCGGGCAGAATGCTGTTGGCTTGGCCGATCATCCAGTCTGTCACCAGTCCCCGAATCCTCTCTCGATCGTCTCCGCCAGCCGTACCATAGCTCGGCACCACCAGTCGACTTTCGTCTCGCTCGACAACCCACCCCAGACGTCGCTCGATCTCCAATGTCAATGGTTTTCCCAGTAACATGAACGTCTCGCCCGTCTCAAATCTTCTTTCGGGACCAATACTTCTCCCGTCCTGGATGTGTTTAAGAATCCACTGAGCCTTTTGCTGTAACAGCGACTCCAGTTGGTGCCTTGGGAATCCGGGCGGAATAAGAATCGTGACCTGACGATGACTATCCACTTGTATTGCCGCATATCGTCTTCGCGGACGCACTTCCACCGTATAGGGTATGACAGTCTCTCCAAACCTCATTGTCGGCATAGCATTCTCCTATTTATCTACATCTTACGATAACTATTCCACTTAATGTGGACCTCTTGACGAAAAGTAGACTATGATACGAAGAAATGGCTCGTATCATAGTCAAAGGAGTGCTCTTGGTGGCGTCTAATGAGTCATCCCTTATTCCGATGTGTCTCTGCTTTATCACCCGCAGGTCGAATGTCGGCCAATATGAGGTCTTGTTGGGACGAAAGAAGACTGGCTTCGGTCAAGGCAAAATCGTCGGCCTCGGGGGCCATCTCGAGCCAGGCGAGACCCCACGTGCCGCAACCGTGCGAGAAGTGCGGGAAGAGGCCGGTATCATCATTAACGAGTCATCCTTACGGGAAATGGCACGTGTCACCTTTCGATTCCCCAGACGGCCCATCTGGGATCAATTTGTCACGGTCTATGAAACCCACCAGTGGCAGGGCAACATCATCGAATCGACCGAGATTACACCGATGTGGTATGCCGTCCAAAAACTTCCTTTGCGGGACATGTGGGACGACGCCCGCTATTGGCTACCAGAGATTCTCATGGGCCAACGTCTCGAAGTGTTTGTTGAATTTGGCGACGATAATCAAACGCTCCTACACCGATCCATACAGCCCCTGACGGTTAGCGAATAAGTCGTTGTCCCGGCAAAGAAGCCATTTTCTCAGAGGAGGCCTGTCACACGGGTTAATCTCTAACGGTAGAGTAGCGCGCTCAAACCAGGCGAGATCCTCGGTCTCATCCACTTGCAGAACCACATTGCCCGTATAGTCCTTGGACACAAATACCGCCGCTGCCAGATAGGTGTTATCCCCATTAGGGTACTGAAAGAAACTGTCTTGACCGGAATTAAGGTAAAAAAGCGACATCATCCCGACGCTGAGTCCGGTTTCTTCCCGCACTTCGCGGCGTGCCGTTTCCTCAAAACTTTCTCCCAACTCCATCGCTCCTCCGGGAATTCCCCAGAGATGGTTATCTGTACGACGTTGTAATAAGACTCGTTCATGAGCATCTATGAGAAGAACTCCCGCTGCAGCCATAATCAATGGTCGGCTGCCGACCACCTCACGCAGGTCCATTATATAGGCCATAGTCATACATCCTCTCGCGAACTTCAGCAATGATATTCAGAGCCGCGTCCAGCCGTTATTCGTCTCACTATCCATTTTTGGCGTCAATAAAGTGCACCATACTATATTCATCAGCCCAGGAGCCATCCGCATAGCGAATAGACTTACGCCGGTATCCCTCGACCACGTAACCCATCTTATGATAAAGGCCAATCGCGCGCCGATTGTTCACCATCACTGTCAGTTCTAATCTCATAAGGCCACTTTCCCTGCTCCATTGATGAGCCATCTCAATAAGTCTCGCACCAATGCCTTGGCCCCAATAGTCCTGCTTGACACCAATCACTAACACCGCCGCATGTTGTAACCGTCTTTGCGCGTGTCGCCTTACGCGAAGAAATCCGACCAACATGCCCTCCGCATCCTCCGCGACCCAAAAGGCATTACCGTTGACGGTAATAAACGGTCTAATACGCTTCTCCCAATCTTCAATACCATCGGACATTTCATCAGGTTCCATGAGCATAAATGGCGTTTCTTGAAGCACGACACGATTCAACAACATAAATCCTTCCGCATCCGAAATCTGAACCGGACGAATTGAGACCATCAACCTATCCCTCCTCTTGGACACCCCTGAAGTCCTTACCTACGGAGTGTAGAAAGCTCCTCGCTTGCCACGGATTGCGAAGAACTATCACGGTCCCCTGACTGGCCCGAAAAGTGTCTATGGCGCGCAGTATGTTGAGACGCTGCTGTGAAGAAAACATCCATATATACTGATAAAACGAAATGTCTACCCGCGCCTCCAGCCCGGATGGCATATCGGGTCTCGGGACAAATCGCTCGCGAACACCGCGAATTATCGCCCGCTTAAGACAGATTCGGCGAGGATAGTCGAGAAAAATAATGGTGTCGGCGGCTTTAAGGCGGATGTCTAAGGTCGCCCCGTAATATCCATCAATAATCCATGACGGTCGCTCGACCAGCGTCTCTTGAACGGACACCCACTCCATTCGCGGCATTTCCTTCCACCCAGGTCGCCAATACCACCGATCAAGATGGATGACCTCGATGGATAACGATTGCCCTAATCGTCGCGCGAACACCGACTTTCCCGCCCCAGGAGACCCGATCACCAGAATTCTCTTCACGCAACGCTCCCTCCTAATGCATCTGTGGCATAAAAGGTCCTAGGAGTCTCACTGCACCGCCACGGTAAGATACGACGTTGACCCACGTTTTCATTATATCTCCGCACTCCATGCATCTAATCCATTCTCCAATCCCCCATTGGCAAGTGCCATCGTAGTGGAGGGCCTTTCGGTCAACGCCCTTGACCCCATGAATCCCACAGGCGAAAATCACACTAAAGACACCTTAAAGGAGAACTTCAATGCGCAAGTGGCAGACGCTTCACCAAACCTATCTCAGTAACAATCTTCCCTATCATCGAAGTCGGCAAGACCGCGTCCGTCTTCCTAATGGCCATGAGTTTACTTATGATGTCGAAGAATATCCTGACTGGGTCAACGGTTTAGTGCTCACCGGGGATCGCCAGGTGGTGTTGGTGTCGCAATATCGGCACGCTGTGGGTGACTTCTTTCTGGAAATCCCGGGGGGCATGGTGGAATCCGGTGAGAAGCCAGAATCCGCCATTATTCGTGAAGTCTGGGAAGAGACCGGATATCGCTCTCCCGACGCCCCGCTCTTATTGGGGCGTTTCTATCCTAATCCGGCCACTAACACCAACGCCGTCACCAGTTACCTATTTCTCAATGCCTACGACTCCGGATCTCAAAATTTGGATACCGACGAGGACATCACGCTCCATATCATGCCATTGGAGGAATATGGTCATCTCATTCATACGGGCCAGGCACCGCAAATGTTTTCTGCGTTCGTCTATTATTTAGCGTTGCAGGCGCTGGCACTGCGAGACCGCTAATCGACTACCCCGCCCTCATGAAAGCTCTTTCTCCATGACTCCACGGTCGCAACGGTGGCTTGGCGGGGAAAAACCTTCTCCATCAAGACTCGATGCACCTCGGGATCTGGATCCAAGCAAGCGTCAGACAACACCGTCAACGCGTAATCCCTATCTGCGGCTTCTCGCAGCGTGGAAAGCACGACTCCTGAAGTGGCGATTCCTGTCAGGACTAAGTGATCTATCTCCATCGCCCGCAAGACCACATCGAGGCCGCTACCAGAAAAAGCGCTCACACGCCGCTTGACCACCACCACTTCATGCTCTTGGGGCTGCACTCCCTCCCACACCTGGGTCGTGCTGTCGGTTTCCACCATACCGGCATGTTGCAACACCGCTGCGAAGGCTTTGTTTCGAGGACTCACATCAGGATATCCTGGACGAAATGCGACCCTCACAAAGATCACGGTTATGCCGGCTTGCCGTGCCACAGTCAATGCCGATTGGATTGGCGCCAACACCGCATGATCTGGGAATCGCGCCACAATGCCATTTTGCACATCCATCACTAATAATGCCATATTCACAAGAAAGACTCCTCTCCGCCACTACGGAAAGCATACCGTTCTTCAGCGCCCTGCGCTACGGTGCGATAAATGTTCGCAGTTACGGTATTCCTCATATAGACAGTTGGTATGCCATCTGCGAAAAGTCTTCACCGGCACAGGGGAAACGTTGTAAAGCATGAGGAAAATGGCCTCGTATCCGGGGCAGCTCACACCGTGGCAGGCTTGTTGGCTCAGACATGGGTAACGTCATCCCGTCACCACGCGTTATACCAGGTGATAAAGCTGATGACCGTCATCAGCTAGAATGATGAGGAGGTTTTCCCGTAATGACACATGCTTGGATACACCGAGCCGGCGCGGCCACCGCCGGCACCACACTGCTGGCCGCCGGACTGTTAGGGCTCGGCAGTCCCGTGGAGGCCGCAACCGTTCCCAACGGGACCGTGATGCATCTGACCCACCAAGGCAAAGAGTATGTGGTAGAACACGGCACCTTGCACTGGGTGCCCAATCCCCAAACATTCCTAGCCCTGGGGTTGTCATGGCACCACACGGTCAGCGTCCCATCTTTCACGATACCGATTGGGGCACCCGTTCAGCTCGTAAAGACTGCGGCCAATCCCGCCGTCTACCTGGAACAAGGTGGGGAATTGCATCGCATTCCGAATGCGGCCACGTTTGAGGCGTTAGGCTATCAGTGGCGCGATGTTTTCACCGTGGCCTATCTGCCTCTGCCTATCGATGCACAAGAACCCGCAGGCACTTTGGTATTTGCCGGGACGCATGTCATGCGGTATGACGGAGCACAAGTGCCACGGCATGTGATTCCCACAGGATTTCATAAAGATCGCGTAGTCTTTTCCCCAGTGACCTACCATCCGGTCGAGGGATTTCCCGGCCTCCTCGATGGCCACCCATTTGTCTTGGATTTTTATCACAACGCGACTCCGAGTTCAGCAGGCACGTATGTCGGGATCCGGTATGACCATCATCCGGTGTATTTTGGGTACGGACCGACCGTAGGATTCGCGATCCTCGCTTTTAAGCAAGATGCGGTGGTGTTAGGCAATATGTCCTCAGGCAATTACATGGTGTTGAATTTAATGACGGGACAGGTCAGTCCGAGCGCGTCGGAGGCCGAAAACACGGCGCTGAACGGCTACTCATCACTAATACCACCGACCCATATTCTCGGATTACCTGGCACTGATTATTCGATCAATATTCCCTGACCTAAGAACACCGTTTTTTGTTGCGAAAGGAAAGCAATTCTGGTACGCTGTTATTAATAGGTCAAATTCCTGTCACAACCTGTCCCT
>NZ_JBYCKN010000077.1:0-11278 GCF_057473405.1 Sulfobacillus sp. TH-112 | reverse complement strand
TGACCGTCAATGGAGTGACATATCACTACGATCGCGTCACATCCATGATGACCACGGCCTATAATGCCTCACTTTCCATGAATGGGCCTTCCGGGGCGGTCGCGGCGTGGAATGGACAGCCGCTCGTCAACGGAGACGTCGCCGTCGATCCGACGGTCATCCCCTTTGGTACCTATCTCTACATTGATGGCTATGGGCCTGCACGGGCTGTTGATACGGGATCGGCTATCATTGGTGACCATATTGACCTCTTTTTTAACGAGTCGGCCGTGAAAGTGGCACTCTATGGAATTCAGTTTCACAAAGTGTACGTGCTGACAGGTCGCCCGAAGAACTTTCCCTCGTGATAATCCGTTGTGCTCCTAGATATGACTACTATCAGCGATAGGCTGTCCCAGATACTCCGATCGAGATCGATCTGAGCCATTGTTTTGTGGTCGAGGTTTTGTTCGTGGCTGGATTTCGTTAGAATAGGGGCGAATGGTTTCGTTTATTGGATGGACGAGGGTTGGAGGGAGAAGACGCAATTGGAATTATTACAGGATAAAGTGGCTCTTGTCACGGGGATTGCGAATAAACGGAGTATCGCTTGGGGAATTGCAAAGGAGTTTGACAAGGCGGGTGCTCGTCTCATTTTGACCTATCAAAGCGACCGGTTGAAGGAAAACCTGGATAAATTGGTGGGAGAGCTCAGCCAGCCGCCGATCACGTTGCCGCTAGACGTTTCGGACGATACGTCAATTGCCAATTTGGCCAAAGAGATTCAAGCACACTATCCCGTGTTGGATATCTTAGTGCATTCGGTCGCCTATGCCAGTAGTGAAGATTTGTCAGGACGATTCCTTGATACCAGTAGAGATGGCTACCACTTAGCACAAGACATTAGTGCCTATTCACTCACCGCGCTGACGCGCGCTCTCTATCCGCAGCTTCATGCAGCTGGACACGCCAGTGTGATGGCCATGACCTATCAGGGATCGGTCCGGGTGATGCCAAACTATAATGTCATGGGGGTCGCTAAGGCAGCCCTAGAGTCTTCGATTCGCTATTTAGCGTTTGATCTTGGAAAGGACGGGATCCGGGTGAACGCAATTTCTGCTGGGCCTATCAAGACGCTGGCAGCTGCCGGGGTCAAGGGGATCTCTTCGGCATTACATAGCACTGTGGAACGGGCGCCGATCCCAGAAAACATTAGCACCGAAGATGTGGGACATGCGGCCGTATTTTTGGCGTCTTCGTGGGCGGAGCATATTACCGGCCATGTGTTGTACGTCGACAGTGGGTTTCACATTATGGGATTTTAGGAGGGGACTCATGGATAGGACAATCGCGGTTATCGGCGCCGGTACCATGGGAAGTGGGATTAGTCACGTATCGGCATTGCACGGCTATCGGGTTTTGATGATTGACGAGAAGCCTGGTGCAGTGGAATTAGCGCAGAAGGGGATTGCACAAAGACTATCGCGTGAAGTGGACAAGGGAACCCTAACGGAGGCTGTCAAAGACGATGTGTTAGCTCGCTTGGTGACATCTGACTGGTCAGATGTTGCAGACGCCGATATGGCGATTGAAGCGGTTCTTGAAGTCATGACTGTGAAAAAAGCGGTATTCCAAAAGCTCGATCAAGTCTTGCCGGCCCATGCGCTGATTGCGACTAATACATCCTCTTTATCTATTACCGAACTGGCTGCGAGCACTAGACGTCCTGCTCAGATTGTGGGACTGCACTTTTTTAATCCAGCTCCGGTGATGAAGTTAATTGAAGTCGTCCGTGGAGAAGAAACCTCGGATGAAACGGTTGAAAAAGCGCAAAAATATGCTGTCAGTATTGAAAAGGAAACGGTGGTAGTCGAAAAGGACACACCGGGTTTTGTCGTGAACCGAGTGCTGATGCCTCTTTTTATCGAGGCCATGCGGATCTATGAGGAAGGTATTGCCAGTAAAGAGGATATCGACAAGGCCATTAAGCTGGGATTGAATCATCCCATGGGACCGCTCACGTTGGCGGATTTGACCGGATTAGATGTTGATCTCAATGTTATGGATTATCTGTACAATGAGTTCCATGATGATCGCTTTGCGGCTCCGTTGGTGCTGCGCCGACTGGTGCGAGCAGGACATCTCGGGCGTAAGAGCAAAAAAGGATTTTATTCCTATTAAGTCTCGGTTGATAGTACAAAAGAGGCTATGCAAAGGATATGAGGAGAGGCTATGCGGGCGTTGGGATGTCTCGGCACCAGATATTTGATCTTGACCCGCATAGTGTCGATTGCTATAATTACTCGTGTTCTTGCGGAAGTAGCTCAGTGGTAGAGCATCGCCTTGCCAAGGCGAGGGTCGCGGGTTCAAATCCCGTCTTCCGCTCCAGTTTATCGCCTTATCCACGGCGACGTAGCCAAGTGGTAAGGCAGGGGTCTGCAAAACCCCTATGCCCCGGTTCGAATCCGGGCGTCGCCTCCATATTTTTGGGTGGTTAGCTCAGTTGGTTAGAGCGCTCGCTTGACATGCGAGAGGTTCACAGGTTCGAGTCCTGTACCGCCCACCATAAAATTTGAAACCCCGCATGGTTTGCGGGGATGTTTTTTTATCCCGGCCGATCTCCAACTCGTCGCCGCCATTAAGTGAACGGGGAGACCTATACGATACGAGGGAACACGACTCCACACGGTCGTTGAAGGTGGATTAATAGCCTCAGATGCGTCATTCGAGTGGTTAATCGCATTTCGAACGTGCGAGTCCCAAGATTTGTGCGCTTAACAACTCCCATGCGGGTGATGGTCCAAAGACCATAGAACGGACTTAATGATTTGACAACGACCATCCCGAATTTCTCGCCAAATTGGTTACAGTGCACAAAGAAGATTTAGCGACCCGCTCTTGACAGGATTATCCTCTCCTTGTAAATTAAAGACGAAGGATAAAGATAGTCAAAGTCAGGAGGGAGCTATCATGAGTCTATTACCCGTTCGACGAACATTGGCCCAAGATCCGCTGATTCAGTGGCAAGATGAGGTGAATCGATTATTGGATGAAGTATGGCCAGAGCGCCCGTGGAGTTCGTTGATGCCGCTCGCGCGGTGGTCGCGTCCGGCGTTGGATTTAGAAGAGGATAGCCAGCATTACTATCTTCATGTCGATGTACCGGGAGTACCTGCGCAAGGACTTACAGTACAAGAGGTTGATGGGGCCCTGGTCATTGATGCGAAGCTCGAGTCCACTGAAGGAAGAACCTCTCATGTTCGTGAGCGCTACGTGGGGAGACTGCATCGGGAAATTCGACTACCGAGAGACGCGAACCTTGATGAGCTTTCCGCAGGCCTCCACAACGGCGTGCTCACGATCACGGTACCTCGACGCACGGAGGCTTCCGGTCGAACCATTCCTATTACCGCCCAATAAACATTAAATGAGAAAGGCTGCCCCCGAAGGGACGGCCTTTTTTGGTCTATGAACTTTGTTTGGAGCGATAAAGCGCCTGAATTACTTACGTATCCGCTCCTATAGTACCATCGCGTCGGCACAGGGCCCCCGCTTCGCTTGGGGACTCGAGCCATCGCAAAATCGCGCCGTAAATTTTGAAATCGAATTCGGCAGTGCTGCAACATCACATGATTATGTTCGATGGTGACCTGTGAGGGATATCCCTACCGATTGAGGTCATTATAGTAAAAGTCGACCAAAGTCGGATCTATCCGCGCTACGCTTTCGTCTCTTTCGATTTCGGTGAGGTCGTGAAAGGCTCTCATTTTCCTCACGTCTGTCGGGCTCAATGTGTCGCCGTCGTGTTTAACATGTCCGGTGACCGTGAGCCAATTGAGCCAGTCGATAATGTTCGTGCGGTGCATTGCGGCATCGACTCCCGCGCTCTCTGCCGTTTTCTTAACGAGTGTCTCTGTATCCGTGCCTTCGTGATGGTGTATCAATTGTTTGATCAGATGCCGTTTCAGCGTTTTGTTATCCATATTACGAACCTCCAGTGGATTGCATATATGCCCATATTCGAAAGATTGTTGTATGGCTATGGCTCATGTTGTCGATTCTTCAACGATACCTGGTTTTGATGAAAATGTCGACGGCACAGCACACTTCCTAGGGAATCACGATAGGGGCACTACTGGTCGACAGGGATCACCCTCGCTATCCGCTACCCCGGCGATTGGGTAGGACATGGTTAGTTGCTGACTACTCAAGGGCATTGGATTTTCTATGACGCGTACACACAGAGTGGGATGGCCATGAGTTTCGTAGTGATGCCTATGTGAGAGGTCACACAGACGTATTGCGGAGAATAGCATAAGCCAAATTGCATATACTAACGTGGATATAATTGGCAGAGAGGTGGGGGTTATGTGGTCCAATGGACAGTCATATCAAAACGCGATGTCAATTCTGAAGGATTAGCGGAGTTTTTGGCTAAAAATATTGCCGGTGAATGGATAGAAGATACCGGGGTATCGCAGCGGGTCTTTCGATTTCGTAGTGAGGACCAAGAGAGGGAGCAAATTAGTTGGCCGATGGCACGGGCATTGGCAGAATATCTTGTGGTGCGTACAGAGCGGATTTGGTTACTCGATACGTTGGATCGTCGTTATCGGAGTTTTGGCGAGGACGAGACCGAAAAAATTCTCTGCGATGTGGGAGAAATTTTGCACTCGGACCGCGAACACGATCAAGATCGACTAGATTTAGCGACAACACTTATTTTTGGACTCTTGCAAGAGAATACAACGTTGGTGTTGGAAGGGATTCGGACATTTCTTTTGCCGGATATCCAGGCGGAGTATGAAGAGGCCATTGATCGGGCTGTTGATGTGTTTTTGATGGAGGAAGAATATCAAGAGTTCGTGAAGCTTTTAAAGCAATTAGTGGCTGTTGCAGGAACACAGCATGACTGGATTCACGTGCGTTTTGAGGGCGATCGATTTTTCTTTGAAGATCCTGCCGGAAAGCGCCTCGGGGATGATCTTTTGGGGGATATGTTGTCTGGTAATGACCACCATAAAGAACCCATCGATGATGTGTTGATTAGTGCCTTGGTGACCTTAGCGCCCAAACGTATCACCTTACATCGGGGTCAGTTGTTACCGGAGGGAATGCACACGTTAAAAGAGGTTTTTGACGATCGTGTACTCAATTGTCCTGGATGTGGCCGGTGTTATTCGCGCCAGCTTGACAGCGACCGGCGAAGTTTCTAGTATAAAGAACAATATGTTGGGACGATGAAGAGGACGATAGCAGAAGATCCTCATTAGAGAGAATCAGTCGTGGGCTGCAAACTGATTCAGGCACTTGACTGCTAGACCACCTTGGAGTTTCTGGCAATCCTTTAAGCTAAGCCGGCGGGTACGCCCGATATCGCGTGCGATGAGTGGAACCTCTCAGGTTTAAGGGTGGTGGAACCGCGGTGTATACCGTCCCCCCAAAACCGAGGGGCTTTTTTATTTTTGGGGGGTAGAAGAGATGAGTAAAGTGGAGCTTCAGATGGAAGACCAGGTTATTGAACTAGATGATGGACAGAATCTGCAGGATGTGACCGCGATTCCCGCGGGGGCCCTCGCGCTGTGGCTTGATGGGCAAACGATGGATCTCAGTCGGCCAATCACCACTAGCGGGCAGTTACACTTTCTTGACTTTAAAGACAGTGCGGGCCGCCATGTTTTTCGGCACTCCAGTGCGCATCTTCTCGCGCACGCCATGAAGAGATTGTGGCCAGAGGCGAAATTGGGAACCGGTCCGGCATTAGAGGACGGGTTCTACTATGATGTTTGGCTTCCTGAACCATTAACGGAGAGTGACTTGCCAAAAATCGAAAACACCATGAGGCAAATTGTCAAAGAGGATTACCCCATTGAGCGTGTGGAACTGACACGAGACGAAGCGGTTAGCTTGTTCGCCGAGCGGGGCGAGTCGTTCAAGCAAGAGATCATTGCTCGAATTCCTGAAGACGCGGTGATTTCGGCCTATCGTCAGGGGGAGTTTATCGACCTATGTTCCGGACCTCACTTGCCCAGTACGGGACGCATTGGCGCATTGAAACTGACACAGGTCTCGGGGGCCTATTGGCGCGGTGATGAAAAGAATCCCATGATGACCCGCATTTACGGGACCTCTTTTCCTGATGAGGAGTCTCTTACGCATCACTTGGCGCAAATTGAAGAGGCGAAACTACGGGATCACAGAAAGCTCGGGGCCCAACTAGACTTATTCACTTTTCGCGAAGACGCTCCCGGTTTTGTTTTTTGGCATCCTAAGGGACATCAGGTCTATCGCACGTTAGAGAATTTTTCCCGTCAATTGCAAAGTCAGCGAGGCTATCAAGAAGTCGCCACGCCTTGGATTTATCGTGTCGGCCTGTGGCAGCGATCAGGCCACTGGGACCATTATCGCGATGACCTCTTTCTTATTGAGCGCGATGACGAGTTGCAAGGTGTGAAACCGATGAATTGTCCGGGACACGCGTTGCTCTTTAAAGAGAGCACACGGTCGTATCGAGATCTGCCCTGGAGACTAGCCGAATATAGTCCGCTCTCACGTTATGAACGCTCAGGGGCATTGCATGGGTTGATGCGAGTGCGGGGCTTTCACCAGGATGATGCCCATTTATTTGTGCGCCCAGACCAAATCCGCGACGAGACCTTTGGGGTGCTCGACCTCGTTGATGTGGTGTATCGCACCTTCGACATGGCCTATGAAGTGGTGCTATCCACACGCCCCGATGACTATATGGGCGAATTGGCGCTTTGGGATCGCGCTGAGATGGAGCTTGAAGCGATACTGAAGGAGCGGGGTCTCAAGTATCAGGTCAATCCGAAGGACGGTGCGTTTTACGGTCCCAAATTAGATGTCTACGCGGTCGATAGTCTGGGCCGGCGTTGGCAGTGTGCGACCGTGCAATTAGACTTTCAAATCCCGGAGAAATTTGAATTGGAGTATATTGACCACGATGGTCAGCCGAAACGGCCCGTGATGATTCATCGCGCCATTCTGGGCTCCATTGAACGGTTTTTGGGGATATTAGTGGAACACTACGCGGGAGCTTTTCCGATGTGGTTAGCCCCAGTTCAAGTGCGCGTTCTTCCGATTACTGATGGTCAGAAAGAGTATGCCGAAACCATTGCCCAGCAGTTGAGGAAACTGCCGATCCGTGTTGAAGTGGATGATCGCAACCAAAAAATTGGCTATAAAATCCGCGAGGCCCAGATGGCGAAAGTTCCTGACATGCTCGTAGTCGGAGGCCGTGACCAAGAGGCTGGGACCGTGTCGCTGCGAACCCGCGAGGCTGGAGACCAAGGGGCGATGTCCCTCGAGGTGTATCTTCACGATATTGCCGAGCGAGCGAATATTCCGGGGGTCTAGAAGTTCCCAATGGTCTCATGAGCCAGAACACGCGTCACATGAGGCGGAGACACAAGATTGCGAGATGCACTGTAAAGGGGCGCATTCACATCCTTGATGGTCTCCGACCTCCTGGTGCGTGCGGTGGAAGAGACGATGATTTAGAAGGGACGCCATGAACCGCAAAGAGTGTCAAGCGTGATGAGATGCCTTCACGACCATGCTGACCTATTGACTCGAACCGTCTATCAAGATACCATAAGAGCAGGAACTCCGAACAAAGCAGAAGCGATTGACTTCTCACCCTCAGGCGTGGCCAAAAGGGTTTCGATAGGAAGTGTAACCGTGATAGGGTGCCTTCTGTTTTGACGGGTGATGACTATTACCACTCGTCTTTTTTGTTTGGGTTGAGCGAGGAGGGACGCGATTATCAAAGATCTTCGGATTAATGACGAGATCCGAGTGCGGGAAGTCCGCGTAGTCGGTGACGATGGTGAACAGTTTGGCGTGATGTCCGTGCGTGACGCATTGCAACTGGCACAAGATCGTCACGTTGATTTAGTGGAGGTTTCACCTACTGCAAAACCCCCGGTTTGTCGGCTAATGGACTATGGGAAGTTTAAGTATGAGCAGGCCAAACGCGACCGGGAATCCCGAAAGAAGCAGAAAGTTGTTAACGTGAAAGAACTGAAGATGCGCCCAGCAATTGAAGATCACGACTTCGATGTCAAAGTGAAGAATGCTCGGCGGTTTTTGGAAGATGGAGATAAGGTCAAATGCACCATGGTTTTTCGTGGCCGTGAAATCGTGCACGCCAGTTTAGCGCAGCAGACGCTCTCAAAGTTGGCGGAGTTGGTTTCGGATATCGGAGCGGTAGAGCGGGTTCCGAGAGTAGAAGGGCGTGCCATGATTATGATTTTGGCCCCTAAAAAAGGAGCGTAACCACATGCCAAAGATGAAGAGTCACCGTGGGGCAGCCAAGCGCATCAGCCTCACAGGAACGGGAAAAGCCAAACGGCATAAGGCAGGCAAAAACCATTTGTTGGAGCACAAGTCACCCAGTCGGCGTCGCCGTCTACGCAACTCCGAAGTGCTGTCCAAGAGCGATCAGCATCGTGCCAAGAGATTATTACCGTACGGTTAAAGAGTTGTCGGATGCGAAATATCTGATTCGGAGGGAACGAGTATGGCACGTGTAAAAAATGGGTTTGTGCGCCATCGTCGGCACAAGAAGATTATGAAGTTAGCGCGCGGGTACAAGGGTGCGCGTTCGCGTCACTTTCGTCCTGCTAATGAAGCTGTGATGCATAGCCTTTGGTATGCCTATCAGCATCGGCGTAAGCGTAAGGGCGACTTCCGGCGTCTGTGGATCACGCGTATTAATGCTGCAGCGCGGATGAACGGGATGTCTTACAGTCGGTTGATGAACGGGCTCAAGCGAGCTGGCATTGGCTTGGACCGTAAGGTGCTGGCTGATTTAGCCGTTCGTGACATGGATAGCTTTCGACTGTTGGTGGACAAGGCTAAGGCAGCCCTATAGATGGTCATTCAACCACTCGACTCGGCCGATAATAAGACAGTTCGTCTAGTGCGACGACTTCAAGGAAGCCAACATTCCCGCTCGAAGACCCAAGAGACCATTGTCGAAGGTGGGCGGTTGGTGGATGAAGTCTTGTCGTCCGGTATCGAGCCGCGAGTGGTGCTCTATAGTCCGAAGTGGGTGGAACGTGCCGAGGGGCGATCGCTTTTAGCGCGCTTAGCAGCACGCTCCATCCATTTATTGTATGTGACGGACCGCTTGTATGGTGAGATGTCGCAGGTGGAAGCGTCGCAAGGCATTATGGCTGTCATTCGAGTGCCGGATTTTGCTGTTTTGGATAGGTTCCTCGATGAGGCAATCGCCCCGCTATTGTTTCCTGTGCTGGTGGGAATTCAAGATCCGGGGAATCTTGGGACGTTAATTCGCACGGCATTGGCAGCTGGCGCTCAGGGCGTGGGTATTGGTCCGGGAACCGTCTCGCCATTTAATCCCAAGTCTATACGGGCGTCTGCCGGGTCTCTCTTTCGCTTACCCTTAGTGTCATTTGATCAAGAGGACATTCAGCGCTTGCGGGAACGAGAGGTGCAGGTGCTGTTAACAGCGCCAGATGGAGGCAAAGCCTATTTCGAGAGTGATTTCAAACCGGCAACGGCCATTCTTCTCGGCAATGAAGGTAACGGTCTTTCGTCCGAGTGGCTGGCTTTAGCTGACGTTATCACGATTCCGATGTCCCCGGCATCCGAATCGTTAAATGTTTCGATCGCGGGGTCGGTGCTACTCTTTCATGCCGCCTATGTGCGCCAGAAACACGGTATTGGCTTTCAACCTCCGGTTATGGTATAGTTCACACGACAACACGATGATCCAGAAGAGTAGGTGGAATAGACGGTGGTTTAGGGAGCGCTCTCGTGACTGCAAGGAGCGTCTGCCGTGGTCCATTGAATTCCCTGGGGAGTGCCTGCTTGAATCGAGTAGAGCGGCCGGTTGAACCCGTTACGTTCACGAAGCGGATTCATTCCAATAGGGATGAATCAACGAAGGTGGTACCACGGGAAGATCCCGCCCTTTAGAGGGGCGTTTTTTTTATGCCCGAAAGGAGATGACCAAGAAAATGGACGAACATAACGTCGATGATGTGCTCTTGGCGATTGCCGGTCATCAAAATCGCCGCGATCTTCAAGAACTGCGCAATCAATGGCTCGGTCGAAAGGGCCAGGTAACCCAGTGGATGAAGGAGTTGGGGAGCCTTTCACCGGAAGAACGCAGTGCTCGGGGCAAAGTGCTTAATACCATACGCGAACGGTTAATGCAGGCATTCAATGCCCAAGAACAGGAACTGGCCCGAGTGGAAGAGGTAACGGCTCTCTCGAAAGAGTGGTTGGACTTAACCATTCCAGGACGTCTTCCTAAAGTGGGACTTCTGCATCCTTTGACGCGCGTAAGAAGACAGATTGAGGATGTGGCAGTTCGGATCGGCTTCTCTCTCGCCTACGGTCCGCAAGTGGAATCCACCTGGTATAACTTTGAAGCCCTCAACATGCCCGCCGACCATCCCGCGCGCGACATGCAAGATTCCTTTTTCGTTGACGTGGAGAACTTGGTGTTGCGAACGCACACCTCACCTGTGCAAGTGCGCACCATGCAACGATACCACGGGGAACTTCCGGTTCGCATTATTTCACCAGGCATCACCTATCGTCGAGATGACGACGCTACGCATACCCCGATGTTTCAGCAGGTGGAAGGTTTGGTCGTCGATCGAGGCATTGGGCTCTCGGATTTGAAGGGGACTCTGACGGTGCTGGTGAGGGAACTCTTAGGCAATCACATTAAGACCCGTTTTCGTCCGAGTTACTTTCCCTTTACGGAACCGTCAGTAGAAATGGACGTCAGTTGCGCCAGTTGTGACGGTGTGGGCTGTCGGGTGTGTAAGGGCAGTGGCTGGGTGGAGATTTTAGGTGCCGGGATGGTTCACCCGGTGGTATTGCGCAATGGAGGCTATGATCCTGAAGAGGTGTCTGGATTTGCCTTTGGCATGGGGATTGAGCGTGTGGCCATGCGGCTATTTGGATTAGATGATCTGCGATTACTATATCAAAATGATATGCGCTATCTAGAACACTTTCAAAGTAGAGGAGAGGCGGACATTCGATGATACTCAGTCGCCATTGGCTTCAACGATATCTTGATGCCTTGCCCGACGATCGCGATGTGGTAAGAGGATTAGAGCAATTAGGGATTGAGGTCGCCGACATCGGCCATTATGGAGAGAACTTCAATACGATTGAACTGGTGGAAGTCTTGACGCGAACCGATCATCCCGACAGCGATCATCTGCACCTGATCACCGTGCGACGGGGGGACGGATCATCACTACAAATTGTCACCGGAGCCTCAAATGGA
>NZ_JBYCKN010000076.1:0-4738 GCF_057473405.1 Sulfobacillus sp. TH-112 | reverse complement strand
TTTGAGAGGTGGCCGCAGAATCGAGATATACCATCCGATGACCATTTATAATACGAGATAGAATGGGAAAGTCACTGGTGACATCCACAAGCGGATTAATCATTGTGGATCTTCCTTTCCACCGCTTCCCAAACCTCATCACGCAGGGCCACGATGGGGATGCTGTCAATCACCGGAGCCAGAAAGCCGTGGACAATCATTCTTTCTGCTTCTTTTTCAGTCAAGCCTCGACTCGTCAGGTAAAACAATGCGGCCTTATCGATGGGCCCAGCACTGGCGGCATGCGAAGCAAACACATCGCGTTCGTTAATAATCAGTGACGGGATAGCATCGGCGCGAGCCTCGTCGGAGAGCATTAAGGTCTGCTCCTTTTGGCGGCCGTCAGAACCACGAGCCCCCGCGTCGATGTGGGTAAGTCCGGTGAAGACACTTTTGGCGCGGCCCTTCATGACGCCTCGGGCGACGATGTCACTTCGAGTGTGCGGAGCACGATGATAGCCTCTGGCGGTGTAGTCCTGATGCTGTCGATGAGCACCAAAAAACACGGTCACACTCTTCGTCGTCGCTCCGGGTTCAGAAAGATATGCCGTGTGGTCACTGACCAAAAATCCGCTCCCAAACTCGCCGATGTTCCAGTCAATTTTCGCGTCTCGGTAGAGATTGGCCGCACGATGAATAAACCCTTCGACATGATTTTCAAAGAGCTGAATCGCTCCATATTGGACGTTTCCGCCATCTTTCACCACGATTTCTGTATGGTCTGCTAAAAGCGTACGCGCACTACTTTGCGCGCTCGTCAGTCTCTCCGTGATCACGACGTGGCTGTTACGGCCACATAGGATAAGATTGCGAGACAACAGGGCACGCAGGTCGGCCGTGGCGTGAACCTGTATCGCCACTTCCACCGGCACATCCACGTTGTCTGGCACGTATAGATAGACTCCATTTTGCCACAAGGCCGCATTAAGAGCGGTTTCCTTGTCTTGCAAATCCGGAATGAGCTGTCCTAAATGCTTATCGATTTCTGGCCCGTGCTCGACGACAGCGTGTCGCATCGGCATTAAAATGACACCCCGCGAAGAAAGAGACTCGGGCAGTTGCACGGCCATCAGTTGATTATCCACCAGATGAATGTAGGCTCCAGTCGATATGACGGTCGCATCGGGCCTTGATGAAGGAAGCGTATCCAGCATCCCAATTTCGTCAAATTCGCGCTTTTCTAATGGAGTTCTTTCCAATCGCGGCCACTCCAAGTCAAAATATTGACGTGCAGCCTCAAGTCGGCGTTGCCTGACGCCTTCCGGATCGTCCTGGTATTGTTGTTGAATAAAAGACTCCAATTCTTCCGCTGATGTCGCGGTCAAAGTGAGGTTCATGAGACGCCTCCTTATGACGGATCCGCAGAGTGCAGTAACTCGGAGCGGACCCAGTCGTAACCTTTTTTATCCAGTTCGAACGCGAGAGATGCATCGCCAGATTTTACAATCCGACCGTCGACCATAATATGCACCACGTCAGGATGCACGTAATCTAAAATCCGCTGATAGTGGGTGATAATGAGAGCACCAAACTCGGGGCCCTTGAGGGAGTTCAGCCCTTTACCCACGACTTTAATGGCATCAATATCTAGGCCGGAATCAATCTCATCCAATACGGCAATGCGGGGTTTAAGCATCAGCATTTGTAAGATTTCGTTGCGCTTCTTCTCACCACCTGAAAATCCTTCATTAAGATAGCGGTTGGCGAACTTGGGGTCCATGTCTAAAAATTTCATGGTGTCGTCTAAACGATCACGAAACTCCTTAAGAGAAATATTGTTGCCTTCGCCGCGATGGGCATTGATGGCAGCACGCAAAAAATTTGCGGTGGTGATCCCAGAAATTTCGCTTGGGTACTGCATTGCTAAGAAGAGTCCCATGCGGGCACGCTGATCCGGTTTCATGGAGAGTACATCTTGACCGTCAAGCATAACCTGGCCAGATGCGACGGTGTAGCGCGGATGCCCCATCAACGTTTGTGCGAGGGAGGTTTTCCCAGTGCCGTTGGGGCCCATGATGGCGTGAATTTCCCCCCCTTTTACGGCCAAGTTAAGCCCTTTCAAAATAGGTTTTTGGTCGATTTCTAGGCGTAGGTCTCTAATTTCTAATTCTGGTCTAGCCATGTGAACCTCCTTAGGACGGAATCCATTTCTGAGTAGTTTACTCAGTATTGCTATCTACAGTGTAACGGTGTCAGATAAAATGTCAACTCACGCTATTGAGCATTCCCGTTTGCGCGTTTTTTCGGTCGACAAAATTCAAAGGGTCTAATAGATCCTGGTATACTGGCACAGAATGGTGTGGGAGGGATAAAGGACGATGATTGAGATCCTACAGCCGCGTCTTTTTGTTCAGTCAATTTATGATATCGACTTGGAACAACTGCGTACCCGAGGCGTCCGAGGACTGATTTTAGACCTCGATAATACCCTGGTAGGGTGGAATCAACCCGCGGCGTCGATTGAACTGGAGCATTGGTTGGCGGACTTGCGCCGGAGCGACTTTAGAATCTGTATTGTATCCAATAATCTGACCGATCGAGTGGACGCCTTTAGTGAACGTATCGGGGTCATGGCAATTGCCAAAGCAGCTAAGCCGCGCCGACGCGCATTTCGGGTGGCTATGCGCCGCATGGGTACGGGCGTTCCCGATACGGCGGTGGTGGGTGATCAAATCTTTACCGATATTTTAGGAGGTAATCGGCTGCAATTGTATACCATTTTGGTGAAACCCATGAATGAACGCGAGTTTTGGACTACGCGCATGGTTCGGAAGGTCGAAAGGGCGATTATGCCGGGACGAGAGCCGGAACAGATGACCCATCGGTCATCATAAAGGGGGAGAACGGTGGAGATTAGGAAGAAGGCATTCTTTGCCGTATTTGGCAATCCCATTGTGCATTCCCTCTCTCCCCACATGCATAACGCTGCATTTCAGGCAGAAAAGATGGAATCCATTTATATTCCAGTGACCTGTTCTGAGCCAGAATTGGTGTCCAAGTTGGATGCTTTTGTGGTGTTGGGGGGATACGGCGTGAATTTAACTCGCCCTCTGAAAGAACGGGTAATTTCCCATCTCGATAGTTCCAGTGACTGGGTGTTAGCTGCAGGCGCTGCAAATACCCTATGGTGGACGGGTAATGGCTGGGCAGGGGAAAATACCGATTGTATGGCGCTCATGGAGCATTTGCAGCCTGCCATTGGCCGGCAACGAGCCCTATTGCTGGGAGCTGGTGGGGTAGCTCGCGCGTCCTATGTGGTTTTACGCCGTTTGGGCTATGACGTCGTGGTGGCAGCGCGCTCGCCTCAGGATATCGAATGGGCCGTGGAGGTCATCTCCTGGGATGAACGGATGCAGTTAAATCAATTGAGTGTAGTGGTGAATGCGACTCCGCTGGGACAAGTGGGGGAGTTGCAAGGAGCCGATTGGCCAGTTCCGCGAGCAGGAGGGGTGGCGGTGGACTGGGTGTATCGTCCCCGAGATACGGTTTTTCTGCAGAAGGCGCGGGATCATCACAGTCGAGTGGTCGACGGGTTGATGCTACTGGTCTCCCAAGCCTCATTTGCCTGGCAACCGTGGTTTCATCGTCACGGACCGTGGAAGGTGATGTGGGATGCGGTTGCACCATGGCACTGAATTTTCTCACCTCTCTTATCATGGCTGCTGTGGTCTATAGCTCGGCTTCGCTGTGGGGAGCAGAAGTGAGCAGGGTAGATGCTCTGAGGGCGGCTGGATTAACGCTTTTGGGAGGACTGGGGCTTAGCCTCTTCGAACCCAGACTGTCACTGTTGTTATTGGTACTCTTGGCCCTTTTGATGGTGGTTGCGGTTGTCGATTCTCGAAATCAGGTAATCCCCAATCGATTAGTCGGGATAGGATTGGTGTGGGCGGTGGTAGAACACCTGGTCACGGGAGCCTGGCGAAGCTCGATAATTGTCGGGTGCGTGATTTTTTTCTTCTATTTACTAATTCACGTGGCGTCTCATGGAGGATTAGGCATGGGGGATGTCAAATTCTCGTTGGTGTTAGCCTTTGGCCTTGGCTATCCGGCGGCTCTTATTAGCATGGTGTCAGGGATTTGGGCTGCGGGGATTTATGCTCTCGTGGTATGGGTGGTTCATCGTAATCGTCGAAAGACCATGGCACTCGGGCCGTTTTTAGCTTTTGGGGGCATAATTGGGATTCTCGATCTATTGCACTAACAGGTGGGAACGAAGAGGAGGCACAGCATGAGTGAATGGCGATTTATCACCGCAGGGGAGTCGCATGGTCCCGGACTGGTCGGTGTGATTGAAGGTGTGCCCGCGGGATTTGCGCTGACCCGTGACATGATTAACGAGGACTTGGGACGTCGGCAAAAGGGTTATGGGCGGGGCGGACGAATGGCTATCGAAAAAGATCAGGTGGAGATTTGGGGAGGCGTGCGCCATGGGAAGACGTTGGGAAGCCCGGTAGCCGTCACCGTGGCCAATCGGGACTACGAAAATTGGCGCGAATCCATGTCGCCTGACCCGGGAGTGCCGGATCGGGTGGTGACCCGCCCTCGTCCGGGTCACGCTGATCTGGTAGGGGGTATTAAATATGGACACCGAGATCTGCGCAATGTGCTCGAGCGCGCCTCGGCTCGCGAGACGACTATGCGAGTGGCGTTGGGAGCGGTTGCGCGGGCATTTCTGAGGTCACTTGGCATTGAAGTCTAT
>NZ_JBYCKN010000075.1:0-7904 GCF_057473405.1 Sulfobacillus sp. TH-112 | reverse complement strand
TTGATGTATGGCATGGAGCAGTTTGACCTATCCACCTATGATCTGGTGATTTCTTCGTCGTCAGCTGTGGCCAAGGGTGTGATTACGCGGGCAGAAACTCGCCACGTATCTTATATTCACACTCCTATGCGCTATGCCTGGGATTTATATCACGAATATCGTATGCGGGAAGCCCGGGGGATGTCTAGGACGCTTATGGGTCCGCTTTTTCATTATATGCGTCTTTGGGATCGGCTAAGCGCCGATCGAGTCGATGTCCTGATAGCCAATTCACGAGCCGTACAGCAGCGCATTCAAAAACATTATCGTCGCGATTCAGAGGTTATTTATCCTCCGGTCGATGTCGACCGGTTTCAAGTCGCTACGGGTCTCGGAGAATACTATTTGGTTCTCTCCCGGCTGGTGTCGTACAAACGGTTTGACCTGGCTATTGAGGCTTGCAATCAATTAAAGGTGCCGCTGGTAGTGGTCGGTGACGGCCCGGAACGACCGCTGCTAGAAAAGATGGCCGGCTCCGGGGTGCGATTCACGGGACGAGTACCGGATAGTGCCCTTCCTGAACTCATGAGTCAGGCGAAGGCATTACTTTTCCCAGGCGAAGAGGACTTTGGCATTACTCCGGTCGAAGTTCAGGCTAGTGGTCGTCCTGTGATTGCCTTTGGACGAGGTGGGGCGCTCGATACGGTGATTGACGGAGAGACCGGCTATCTCATCAGAGAACAAACCGCCGACGCGCTGGTACAGGCCATTCAGCAATCTGAGATCACCGAGTGGGATCCCTACCGCATCCGATCTCAGGCAGAACGCTTTCGCCCGGAGATTTTTCGCGAACGCTTCATGAAGGCGGCTCTCGCGTCATTAGCGCAGTTGGAGTAGAATAGGCCCAAGATCTGAGGCGCAGGGAGCGGAAGCCGGCATGAACATAGCAATCGATGTGTCCAGTACGGCGGGCTTCCGTACTGGTACGGAAGAATACATCGAGGGGCTCGTATATGGGCTCAATCGGGTGGGGTGCCAAGTCGTTGGAGTAGGGCGTGAAAGCCAAGCGCTTTTGCCAGATAAGCCTCGGCTTGGATTTGAGGTGAGGGAGCACCCTACCCCCTATCAAAAGTGGTGGTGGGAGAATTACGGAATTCGCCGCATTCCGAAAGACATCGACCTTATCCATATCCCGTTTATGGCGCATCCATCACGACGACTTCAGGTGCCTTCAGTGATTACGGTGCATGACCTCATTCCGTATCGCCTGCAAGAATACCGAAAATCGGTCAAGGAACGCGTGTATTTTTCGCATATTGCGAAGGCGTTGCCTTGGGCCGACCGCTTGGTGGCCATTTCACAGGCTACACAAGCCGATTTGGCAGAGTTTTTTCCTGGGCTCATTGAAAAAACGGTGGTTATTCCCAACGGCGTTCATCCAGCATTTTTTTTCGAGATCGACATCGAAGGGACTAGTACCGTCACGCGCCGATTTGGGATTAAGCGCAGCCCGCGTATTTTATATGCGGGAGGATATGATGAACGAAAAAATGTCGAAACCTTGTTACTAGCCATGAAAGACGTATTTCATGGGCGCCGAGATGGAGAACTGGTCCTGGTGGGAGCGAAAGATCACTTAGCGGTGCGGCGCCGCGTAAGCGAATATGGGCTTGAATCCCGGGTCATGGTGACCCCCTATGTATCGCGGATGGAATTGGTGGCTCTCTACACCACAGCCGACCTTTTTGTCTATCCCTCACGCTACGAAGGATTTGGTATGCCGCCCGCGCAAGCACTAGCAGTCGGGGTGCCGGTGGTTGCCAGTGACATTCCTTCGGTGCGCGAGGTGGTAGGCGATTGTGGACTGCTTGTTAATCCAGACTCTGTGGCCGATTGGACGCATGCCATTACAAGTAGTCTAGATAGCCCCGTGCAGACGCAAAAGATGGTGGAACGAGGCCGGGTGCGAGCTCGCGATTTTTCATGGACCGAGATTGCGCGACAATATGTTCAGGTGTATCAAGATGCACTTCACGGAAGAAGGTAGATCGATGCGGGTTTTGGTGACTGGAGGGGCCGGGTTTATCGGATCTCATGTGGTTTCAGCATTGCTAGGGGCCCATCATGACGTCGTTGTGGTGGATAACTTATCTCACGGAGATAAGTCGTTTGTCCCGCCCTTGGTACAATTGATTGAGGATGACATTTTGAATCCCAGCGGTTGGCAGCACACGGTCGGGACGATTGATGCTGTCATTCATCTGGCGGCGCAAATTAGCGTGCCGCTATCGGAAGCAGATCCGCTACACGATGTGCGAACCAACCTTTTAGGGACCGTGACCATGTTAAAGGTGGCAAGGGATCTCGGTGCGCGTGAATTCCGCATGACTTCGTCGGCTGCTGTCTATGGCGACAATCCGCGTCTGCCCCTCTGCGAAGAGGATGCCGGAGACCCGCTTTCCTATTATGGTTTAGATAAATGGGCATCAGAGTTTTATGTTGCTCACGAAGAACGACAGCGCCACTTGAAGGGAGTTGTCTTTCGACCAGCCAATGTGTATGGCCCTCGCCAGCGCACCGCAGGAGAAGGAGGCGTGGTGGCGATGTTTGCAGAAACTCTATCTCGTCATGAAACGCCAGTGATTTACGGCGATGGACTGCAGACACGTGATTTTATCTTTGTAAAAGATGTCGCGCAGGCCTTTTTGTATCGACTAGGCATAGACGAACCTGGGGGCATTTATAATCTCGGTACCAATACCTCAACCACGGTGATTGACCTGTGGAACCAGTTAGCCGATATTGCTGGGGCGGATTCTCGGACGGTGTCGTATGCGTCTGAGCGGCCGGGAGACATTCGGCACAGCCGTTTGTCAGTGCAACGGGCTGATGGCTGGGGATTTCACGCGAAGGTTACTTTGGATGAAGGATTGCGAGAAACCTATCAATACTTTCAAAGTGTGTCAGCGAAAGCGTGACGACATTAGGATGGATCATCCGTGATAGCGGATGGAATGAGGGAAGCTTGCTGGCAGCATGGGCATCGGCAGGATTGGTGGCGCTCGGGATAGACATTCGGATTCAACCGCTCTATCCTTGCAGTACCGTGTCGGTGCCGTTCCCAGGGTCTGTTCCCGTTCTGCCCCCTCTTTTTTCTTCCGAATCTTCATGGAAGCGTTTGACAAGGCGTCCGTCCATCTCGTCCCAATTGGGATCGGTCGATCAGCTTCTAGTCGATCAGGAATGTTTGCGACTCATCAAGACGGTGAAAGAACGCATGATGGTGGTGGTACGCGATGACATTCAAGACCCCTCGGATGTTCCATGGGCTGCGTTTGAGGGAATGCTGGCCCTGAACCGTCGTGTGGCAAGGCAGGTATTGCAGATGCGTGCGGTGTTGCCGAGCCGTGTTCATCCCGTGCCGCTCCCAATTTCCCTGCGGCCCACGCCATTAGATAGCGAGCGGGAGCGATCCTCGTCGCTGCAAGTGGTGGTGGCAGGACCCTTAACAGCGTTCAAAGGCCTCGAAATTGTCATTAACGCGATGACGGTCCTGAGAGATCGGAAGAAAGCAGCTCGACTGACAGTGGTTGGTGACGGGCCGGAGGCGCGTCGCCTTAAAAGTTATGCCGGAGCCCTTACCCCGGACACGACGTTTGTAAGCGGGGCGATCGACTGGGAGCCCTATATTGCTCGTGCTGACGTCCTGGTTGCACCTCAAATGGTTGATTCGTTAGGGGCGGACGTCATGTGGGCTCTTGGATTAGGCATCCCCATTGTGGGTCGTGATCTTGCCGTTTTTCACGAGCATGCGGAAGCCCTCGTGCCAGGCGACCCCCCGATGGACCTGAGTCCGGATCTCACTGTGATGGAGGTGGTGGAACAGCTTGAAGGTCTCCCTAGAGGAAAAAAAGCGCAACCTCGCCCATTTGGGGATGGGCCACATCGCTGGTTAGAGGCGCTAGGGCTTCATACCGTGTCGGGATGACCGCGTCCCTCGGATCGCTGGGTGCCTCCGATAGACGCCATAATGAGACTCACGACGCCAAAGGTAATCATCGCGGTCAACAGAATCACGATGTGAGCCGTGGACGAATTCGCGAGTTGGACCAAGCGTAGGCGTTCTAGACCTTTTGCCGGGGCAATGACATCGTGACTCGTGGCTCGAATAAAAAATGAGCCAAGACCGGCAATGAGGCCAAACATGGCGCCCAACGTTGCGCCTGTCCATCCCGGTCTGCCATTGTGCAGTCGGCTACGCCGACCAGCGAAGTAGGCATCAATGAGTATGAGGATATAGAGCGTGATGGCTATTGCCGTCGCTTCACCCGTGTGCCGAAACCACACAGTGTTGATGAAGGCAAAAATTCCTAGCAGGACGGCAATAGCGACGTAAGAGGTTGGTATTTGTCGCATCTGCCTCGCCCTCCTTATAGCATCTGGTTACTTGTATGATGTACTCAATTCTGAAAAAATGTCAATGCTAGAACGCTCCTCTGGGATAGCATATGACAAAAGCACAAGATGAATGAAATCCCGGGGAAGAATCGCTTCGGACTCTAAGAATGGCCGGATTGTTCGAGTAAAAATGTGAAAATGCGGCTGGAATGCTGCCTGTCCGCTAAGAGCTTCGCGGGCCTAGATGATGTCTGAGAGCCCATGCGTGCAAAGATTATCTGAGTGCTTTCCACCCGTGCCATCGATTTCGTGACGGGGAGGGACAACGACTAGGAAGGAGGTAGGGCTAATCCCGAGCGGACTCTGTCCATCCAGTCCATCAGGCCTTCTTGCAACATGGTGATTCCGGGTTGGGCGGCTTCAGTTAACCGGCCCTGTGTCCACAGTGCTGCAAAGCGTACAAATGACACCAAACGGGCGGTGATGACCCACCGCACCCATTGCGATGGGCTCTCGGTGAGGGGGCTATCCGTTTGTTTGAGATAGAGCGCCACGACTTCCTCCATTTCGGCAACGGTGGGGAGGCCGTTGCAGAGAATCGCCAAGTCGTAGGCGGGGTGACTCCATGCCGCCTCGGACCAATCAAATAGCACTAGTTGGCACCCCCCCAATTGGTGGGATTGGGGTCGCCTGAGACCAACCGCCGGTCACTGGGCACGGTGGGCCAGGGGAGTTGGAGCAGATGCACCAAAGACGGGCGCACCTCTTCATGCCAGACCATGGACGCGTCTAAAATGTCCTGAGAACTTAAGGCCACCTGACGTAGTGGCAGAGGATCATTAGGAGACGACAGCAGCTGGCTGGGGTGAATGGTGTGCAGGCGGGCGAGATATGCGGTCATGTCGGTTCGCCTGTCGCGATATGGAGGGCTGAGTGTGGCGTCGAGAGCCTCCAACAAGATCCCATGGTGGGTCTGGGAATATACCTCAAGGACACCGAGGTTCGCTTGACGTAGTAGAGGGGCATAGTGACGGTAGAACGCCGCTTCTTGACCGAATAGTAATTTGGCAACAGCCCGGCCACGCGGACCCGTGATCAGCATCACTCCTGGGCCTCCTACACCACTTAGGCGTTCGAACCTCATAGGTTCGCCCACGAGACGTTTCGCCACAGTGCGAAGACCGTCCTCTCTTTAGTGGTAGATCAAGGGGGTGAGGCCGATGAGAGGAACGGGGGATCGCCGATACAGGTATGGGGGAGAGGGGAAATGGATATTGAGGAATGGATGTTGATGCGACCAATAGAAAAACCTCCCGAGATCCGGGAGGCCCCACCTTGGAGGAGTTAGACACGGTTTACGAATGAACGCCGGGACTAGGTTCCTCTTGCATACCCACGGCCTCGTTGGTTATACTGGAGGCGTGGGGGAGAGGCGGACCTTCTCAGGGGTGGGGCCTCTCACCAGTTTTTTTGCGCTTCTTTGGGTTTCATCGTACCAGAACTTTCCTCCGGTGGACAGGCATAACCCTGTTTTTCTATTGCCCGTATTTTTTTCATAGCGTCACTTGTACCGGGTGGCTGGTTGCAAACAATAGAAAACCTTCCTGTGGCGTTTCGCGAGGGGTGAGGTTTGCGCCGTCCGATGGCTTCGTGCACTTACGTCGGGTGTGTGGGGCGTTGCGTATGAAGACGGCTAACACATCCTTTCTCGATTAGAGGAGGACGTGTAGTGTGTGAGCGCGTTTGTTATGTGGTAGGGTGCCCAGGACATGTTCATATCCGATTGTGGCAGACCATGGTGGTGTCTCCTCGAGAGGCCTCACCCCTAAAATCCGAATCCCATTATTTTAATTATTTCGTGGAAAGTACTGCATACATCCGATTGGCTTCACGCGTGACTACTATCACAGTCACATGATGTTGATATCGTACTTTGACCGAAAAAATGTTTGGGGCTATTTCTGTATTTTTCACAATGTATGGCTGCGATGAACCATCGGTAACGTGGAGTGCTTCATTGATCACGCCGGATAAAGTATAGGGCCAAGCTTGAATGCGAAATACGGTTCCGAGGAGATTTTCGGGTGTCAGGTGAAGGCTAGTAATTCTATCATGATTTACCGTCATAAAACCGTTTTCGTATCCGAGACTTTGCGTGTCCGGGGTATGGACGTACCATAGGGCCACTTCTATATAAAATTTATGTGCCGAGACGGGATAGAGCGTCAGGAGTTGTGCGAGATGGACGTTCCGGTACGATGCCTGCCATGTCGAATAGGAAAGGTGCTCACGTAAGGTGGGAGAGAGCAAGTGGTAAGCCTGTAGTTCGCCTTCGGCCACGGAATATTTCTCGCCTATCTCCCGAAAATCCTGCCAATAGCCCTGAATGACGTGACGGGCGGCGTTCGAGGAGAAGCGGGATGTGGACAGCGGGAATTGCAGTCGAGGGAACATCGTCAGTCTATCCGACTGACGAGAGGTGTTGTGCGTTGTTATCGGAAGGGACCTTTTCTGATGCGTCGACGGTGACGCATGACCGGCACCGCAAGCGGTTATCCCCACTAACGCAAGGATGGCAACAAAACTACGGATAATGATCCTTGAACAATGAGACATAGCAGAGCCTCCTTACGGACTTTAACGTAAGAAGGCTCATATCGGTTACCGAATTACGAAGCAAAACGCCACAAAACACTCGTGCTTCCATAAGGACTACTCACACTACAACTATAGTAAGAAGACAGTCCTAAATTGTTCCATGTTCCGTTTGAGCCATCGATTCCCGCATTGTTGTTTTCTGTATTTTCCGGAATCCCGCTACCATTCCAATAAGGATTATCGGTCAAGTACGGACCGACATCTTTCACCGGAACGGATACATGTTCTCCGGTTGTGGTGGATTTTACTAGAACTTGCGTTCCACATGTTAGAGATGTTGACGGGAGCGCCACAAATGCTTCGCCGTCCGGTTGCGCACCGCAAGCCGTTGTTTGGGTATAGCCCTCTGGTTGACTTACCGTCGCATAAGGACATTCAACGGTCATTGTCACAGGAAACCACAAAGGAAGCGAAACACTAGTTTGTCCATAATCAGACGAAGCAGTAACGTCGCGACCTGAATTCGTATTAGATACTCCAGTTAGTCCATTGCAACTAATCGACGCTTCTCCAGCACCATTGGTATTTGCAGAACCAATGGCATCACTTCCGGCGTATATAGTCACCAGTTCATCAATTACGGGATTTCCAGAATCATCGAGAACTTGAACTACAATCGTAAAGGTTTTGCCGTTAATGATACTATGTCCTGTTGGGTCTCCGGATACTTGATTGGGTAATGATTCAAAAGTTACTGGCATATCAACCTCTCCTTATTTTAAAGACTCTTTAAATCGGTGTCACACGCATTAGTGGGACCATTTAGCTCAAATTGTGCTTAGACTCATTTCTATCGCCTCCGGTTTTGTCAGGCATTGTTGTCGATTTTTAGATTGTCTTTGCTTAAACTTAGAATATCTTGCGAATCT
>NZ_JBYCKN010000074.1:0-12432 GCF_057473405.1 Sulfobacillus sp. TH-112 | reverse complement strand
TCGTCGACGGCGTCGCCGCCGGCGACGCCGGCGGCAAGCTGGCGGTGGTGACAACTACGTACGAGTCCGTCAAGAGCCATTGGGGGACATTAGTCGTATCCAGCAGCAGCAATATATTGTCAAACTGATTTTGAAGAAACTTCTCACCCCTTCGGAAATTGTGAAGCTGCCAGAGGTCATTACCAAATTAAGCCACGACATTGTGTATACCAATCTCACCCTGAAACAAGAAGTAGCACTAGGTCTTTTAGCACGGCATGTCAATCAGAGCGATATCCGCTACGCCACGCTGCCGGGTCATCCTATTACCGCTATGGATCCCTATATGCACGAAGAACTGGATTATTGGGTGCTAGATAAAAATCTGATGCACCTGATGGTGGATGAAATCGTGTTGGAGAAGCCGCTCACGGCAGCCGATCGCGCATCTGTCCATATCACGGTGCGCTCAGGGACCGACACCTTGACGCAGGCTGACCAATTGGCGGCTTGGCTCAAGGCGCGAGGATTTTCAGTCAATGGGGTCATTTGGGCCAATAGCCATGATCACGTGCAGAATGAGATTCTCGATTTTACCGGAGACAAGTACCTGGTACAGCGCATGGCGGCTGCGATTGGTACATCGGCTAGCGACACGGCGATTACCGAAAGCCCCTATCACGACTATGCTGGATTGGATATGGTCATTACTGTCGGGGCGGACTTTCACTTAAATTCAGCAGCGCGACCGTAAGGAAAAAATAACCAGTGTCGGGAGACATGCTCGCGGACATACTCCCGTCGAGGTGATGCAGGCATGCAACGGTGGATGACGGTCACGGTGCTTCCTTTGATATCAAGCCTGACTTTGATTTTGGGCCCGGCACAAGCGAGTATGGTGAGTCGTCACGCGTTAGCTAGCTCTGGCACGTCCAAGAGCTCGAGCCCTATGCAGGTGCTGGGCTTTTGGGCCAACGATGATAGCAGTGGACTTGCCGGACTATATAAGTATCCCCATTCCATCACGGATTTCGCACCCTTCTGGTATGGGGTCAATGCGACCGGCGGGTTGGTCGATCGGGTGGATACCAGTGTTTTAGCCGACGTGCGGAAGCACCACGTTGCCGTGACCCCGCTTGTCAACGATGACACGGGAACCCAAGCGTTCTTGAGAAATGCCTTGACGCGAGTGCGTGCGGCCAGGTCCATCGCTGACATGGTGAAGTCCCAGCATTTTCAAGGGGTCAATATTGACTTTGAGCCCGCACATACCAGCCTTGCTGCAGAACTGGTGGGATTTATGATTGATCTGCACGACTTTATGCCTCGGGGATCGGTCATTACCTTAGACGTGGTGCCCAATTCGGGTCCGGCGTATGATTGGAGTAAACTCACCCCTGAGGTGAACCAGTTTGCGCTGATGAGCTACGATGAGCACGATGATGGTTCGGGCCCTGGGCCAGTCGCTGCCACGCCGTGGGTGCAAAATATCCTCACCCGCATGGAACAGTCTGTGCCTTCCAAAAAGATTGACTTAGGTATTGCGGTATACGGGTATGTCTGGCCCCAGGGGAGCACCAATGCCAGTACGGTGCCCTATAACGCCGTTACGCCCACCATGAACCAACATGCCCAATGGGACCCGACGGACCAAGAGGACAGTGCGACCTATACCACCAGTTCGGGACCAGTGACAGCGTGGTGGGAAAGCCTCGAAGGGATGAATGCGAAAATTCAACTGGCCAAGAAGGATCACTTAGGCGGAATTGCGCTCTGGCACCTGGGATATGCCAATGACTCGGTCTATCAGATGCTGTTACATCAAGTGGGTACGCAACCGTAAAAGAATGTTGGTCTCGAGCCGGTCTGCTTTGCGGTGCACTGAGGAGGATTCCGGCTCCCTTTGTCGAATGATAGAACAACACAGGATTTGAGCGGGCACAGCACGTTGCTCGGATGGCTCGAATATCCTAGGGCAGATATTGCGCCCACGGAGCTATTACGACAACAGGGAGATACGACGATATGATAGACCTAAACGCGCACGTTTTAGCGGGGATAGACGATGGTCCCGCGACCTTGGACGACGCGGTTCGACTGTTGCAGCAAGCGAGTTTAGATGGGATCGATACGGTGGTGGCGATGGCTCATGCCAACGACCACCACTTTGACGTGTCGCGCGACCAATATCTAAAAAGTTTTTCGGATCTCACTCAGGTAAGTGAATCCATGCATGTAAAGGTGAGGCTGGTGGCCGCGATGGAACTCCAATTAGGTCCGAATTTGGCAGGCGATATCTTAGCGGACCGATATCTGGCCATTGGGCGCTCGGGATACCTGTGTTTAACGCTTCCTCCCAACGAATTCCCATCGTACACAATTTCGGCATTGAAGCAGTTGGGGGATGTAGGATACCGTATGGTGCTCATGCATCCGGAGCGGAATCGGAGTCTACGTCGCAAGCCAGAATGGGTACAATCCCTCAAAGCGCTCAATGTGGTGGGAGTGGCGGCCGCAGGCTCGCTCTTGGGGAAGTACGGGCCCGATGTAGAGTCCTGCAGTATGGATCTGATTGAAATGGGATTTATCCAAAGTGTAGCCAGTGGTGGCCATTCGCTCACCGGTCGCCCGGTGCGTCTGTCTCCGGTGCGGGAGATTTTGTCGCGGCGTTTCGGAGAAGAAGAGAGCTCCTGGATGATGGATGAGGTACCCGAACGCATTTTGAACGGCCAGGATATTGCCCTCGTACCTCGCGAGTACTTGGGTTGGCGGCGATGGCTGATTGCCCGGCACAGCTAGTCATCGCCTTTCGGTCTAGCCCTTTGCTATACTGAAGGGCATGGAGGCGATAGCATGAAGGCCATGGTTTTCGATACCTTTGGCGACACATCAGTATTGCATTGGACGACCTTTCCCGATCCGACTCCCGCACCTGGCAACGCGATTATTGAAGTATCGCGAGTCGGTTTGAACCACCTAGACCTTATGGCTCGCGCCGGAGAGGTGGGAAAGATTCCTCTTCCTCATATTTCAGGATCGGAAGTCGTGGGAAAAGTGGTGGATGTCGGGGCTCACGATTCACGCGAATTGGTCGGTCAACGCGTGGCGGTGGCACCGTATTTGTTTTGCGGAATGTGCAAATCGTGTCTGGATGGCCATGAAACCACTTGTCTTCGCAGTGACATTGTGGGACTCCATTCGATGGGCGGATTTGCTCAATATATGGCGGCACCGTTGCAGAACCTGTTGCCGATTCCGGAGTCGCTCTCGGACAGCGAAGCGGCTGCACTCACTCTGTCCACCGTGACAGCCTACCATATGCTGGTGGACCGCGTGAAAGTACGCCCGGGTGATGTGGTATTGGTGTGGGCCGCCGGATCGGGAGTGGGGAGCGCTGCCGTGCAGATTGCGCGGCTTTTAGGCGCAGAGGTGATCGCTACCGCAGGCAGTGATGCCAAGGTGGAGCGCGCGATCCACGATCTTCACGCGCATTGGGGTGTCAACTATCGCACCGAAGACGTGGTGGCGCGGGTCCGGGACATTACCGGCAAACGCGGCGTCGACATTGTCTTCGAACATATCGGACAGGAAACGCTACCGCAGAGCGTGAAAATGCTCTCTCGTCAAGGACGGATTGTGACGTGTGGGACCCTTACGGGTGGGCACGGAGAGGTGGATCTCTGGACGCTTTTTGCTAAAGAGCTGCAACTCGTAGGCGCCTATGGAGGGAGCCGTGGCAATTTGCGTGACGTTCTAAAGTGGGCAGCATCTGGCAGTTTAAAGGCCGTGATCGATCAGGAATTCACGTTGGAGGACTTAGCGCTAGCGGAACAGCATATGGAAAACCGGGCACAGTTTGGGAAAATTATCATTCGCGTATAGCGGGGTCACCTGCGGGCCCTTCCACTGGTTAGACGCAATCCGACTAGAAATATCCCGGGACATAGTAGGATATTGCGTTATGGTTGTCGAAATTAGCATTCGTCAATAAATAGTGTGAATGATGTAATTACGCTGGGGGAGACACTAACCTCCCCCAGCTCTTATTTTTTGCGTTTCCTAGGGCAACACTGGAAGAGGATCCTGTTGGAGGTGCGGTTGAAGGGAGAGAACGGACTCGAATTCGAAGGAATTTTGGACAGACAATTTGCTTCTGGGATCAGCGTCCCTAATTGCCGGACTATTTAATTATCTCTATCATGTGGTATTGGCCCATGTCTTGGGACCGGTCAATTACGGCAATCTGACGGCATTTCTCAATGTGACCGCGTTTTTGGTGCTGCCGGCCCCAGTCATTACCCTTCTATACACCCGACTCGGTCGCCGGCCAGGCCATGAGGCTCTCATGGAATCGTGGGCACTCTGGGGTGGAGGACTATTGATCTGGGTGGCACTCATCGCGTGTTCCATGCCGATTGCACGCATGTTGCATGTGAATGCCTGGCTCATGGTGATATTTGGGTTCGAAGTAGTCCCGACACTGGCACTGGCGGCCAATATTGGCATTTTACAGCGTGCGCGTTGGTATCTTTGGGTGGGACTAATCACGGTACTGGTGAGCGGATTTCGGGTGATTGCGGCCAGCCTGGCGGCCTGGATGCATCTCTATCCGCTGTTCTCTGTAGGGGTACTCGAAGGGGTGGCCGCGGTTGTGGCCTTTATGGTCAGTCGACGGTTGGCACGGCGGGCGCCAGCGCTTCGCGAACCCTCCCGCGCCGATGTGATTTCAGGCACAGCCGTGGTGGGAGTGATTAACGTGTTGCTGTCGATAAGCGATGGCCTCTTGGCGAAACACTCGCTGTCACTGGTGACCGCTGGACGATATAACGGTCTGGCCACCATCGGTCACACGGTGCAGTTTATCTCCGCGAGTTTTGGGACCGTTATGCTGACCTCGATTATCGCGGATCGGAAAAGACGCTACCACTACCTCGGGACCACCCTCATGATGTATGGCGGGATTGCCGGGGCGGCAGAGGCGCTATTCTTAGTCCAAGGACGATGGGTGGTTCACACGATTTTAGGTTCCCACTTTATCATGGTGGCCACATGGCTGCCCTATTATGGATGCGGTATGATAGCGTTGGGACTGATTAATATTGCGATGCTTTATTCGGTAGCGATGAGCCGTTGGGAGGTTATTGCCACCACCGGACTAGGACTCATGATTTGGATTTATCGTTTGCTTTATTCGCATAGCTTAGGGGCGTTCGTGCACGCCACCACCGACACCATGGTCGGAGTGCTGGTGGCGACGGTGATAGTTATGGGGCTGACGGAAAGGAAAATTCGCACGCGGGCGAAGCCGGGCCTCGGCCCCTGAAAGAAGGGATGTTATGTTAACTGTCGGATTAGCATTAGAGGGATCAGCTCAGCGTTATCAAGATAAAGTGGCGCTCATTTTTGGAGATCAGTCATTAACCTATCGGGAATTGAACCAACGGGCCAATCAGATGGGGAACGCGTTTTTGAATCAGGGATTGAAACCTGGAGACCGGGTGGCTTTACTGCTACCGAATGGGCTGTCGATGGCAGAGGCCTATTTTGGCCTCGCGAAGGCGGGATTAGTGGGAGTGCCCTTGAACCTTCGCTGGCAACCCGGAGAAATTGTTTATGCTATTCAAGATGCACAAGTATCGATGATTTTAGCCGACAAGGATTTCGCGTCCATGCTGGAGCAAGCGGCAGGATCGCTTTCGGTATTCTATACCGGAGGTATTCTCGAGAAACCGGATAGTGATTGGGACGCTCTCTGTCGCAGCGCCTCGTCTCAGGCTCCCGTGGTCACGGTGAGCGAGGACGACCCGTGGGTCATTGTCTACACCTCAGGAACCACGGGTAAGCCGAAAGGGGCGGTGCGATCGCATTACAGCAATGTGATCATTGCGCTTTCGCTAGTATCAGAACTCGGAATTACCGCACATGATGTCGGATTTGCCATTTTACCCATGTTTCATGTCAATTCCATGTGGTTTGTGACGCTTTCGATGGCGGTGGGAGCCACCTGTGTGATTTACCCGCATCGCGCCTTTCACCCTGGGCATGTGATTGCGGAAATGAATGATCATCGCGTCACCTATAGCATGTTTGTGCCTAGCCTTTTGACATTTCTCGCAGATGCGGTGGAACAAGGGAAAATTGATCCGCATGCGCTGAGAGTGATGATGACCTCGTCAGCGCCGTTGGATTCCACTTTACGGGATCGGATTTTGAACGGATTTCCCAATGTCGAGCTCTATGACCTCTATGGTTCAACAGAATATGGCGCTGTGACGCTCATTCGCCATGAAATTGGGGGGGTATTAGGGTCCGTCGGTTATCCGGCCATCGGTCAAGAAATTCGTATCTTGGGCGACGAGGGCCAGAAGGTACCGCTAGGTGATGTCGGCGAGGTCTATGTGCGTGGGCCTTCGCTGATGAGTGAGTATTGGCGTAAACCAGAGGCCACCCAAGAGTCCTTTGACGCGGATGGGTACTTGACGGTAGGGGATATGGGATACATGACCCCTGAAGGCATTTTATTCTTAGTCGACCGGAAGTCGGATATGATTATCGTCGCAGGTGAAAACGTCTATCCCACCGAGGTCGAAAATGTATTGCTGAGCGACCCGGCAGTAGCACTCGCCGCCGTAGTTGGGATTGCGGACTCGCGTCGCGGTGAACGGGTCATCGCCATGGTGGTGGCTCGCGAAGGACATACGGTCGATCCCGAGCGCTTAAAGAGCCGATGCCATGAGCAACTGGCCGACTATAAGCGACCATATGCCATTGAGGTGGTTGAGGAGTTGCCCATGGGTCCGGCAGCCAAAGTGGTGCGACGGCTAGCGCGCGATATGTGGCTTAAGGCGCATCCACAAGATTAGTAGGCATCGAGCGCACGGCCAAACTCGGCAATGATGTCGTGAGCCTCTTCGAGACCCAACGAGACGCGCACCACATCGCTGGTGATTTCTCGTTGGGTTCGTTCCTCCGGGGTGAGCGCTGCATGGCAGTGAAGTTCAGGCAGCGAGACAATCGTTTCCGTGCCGCCGAAACCCGCTCCCACCATGATGAAGCGAAACTGGCTGACCAGTTGCTGGACAACCTCTGGTTCGGTGACACGAAAAGTCAGCATACTGCCAGAGCCTTTGACGGTGCGCTGTACAATATCGTGGCCCGGATGCTCAGGAAGGCCGGGATAATAGACGGCGGTTACCTTAGACATCCGGGTCAGGGCGTTTGCCAACTGCAAGGCGTTCGTTTGGGCGCGTTCCATCCGGATTGGTAGTGTACGTAGACCGCGCAGTGCTAAATAGCTATCTTCTGGCGAGAGGGCCATACCACAAGAATTCTGAATGAAGTAGAGCTTCTCACCCAGCGCCGCCGAGCGGGTCACGGCCACACCAGCGGTCACATCGGAGTGGCCCGAAATCATCTTGGTGGCGGAATGAATCACAATATCGGCACCCAGCGTCAACGGGTTTTGCAAATACGGGGTAATAAACGTGTTGTCCACCAAAACCAACAAATTTTCCTGGTGAGCCCAGGCGGCAAGCGCCGCGATATCGGTCACGCCGAGAAAGGGATTCGAAAAGTTTTCCACTAAGATGGCGCGGGTGTTCAAACGTCGCGCCTCTTTGACCGCGTCTAGCCGGTCGGTATCGATGTAGCTGACATCGATATCAAACTGGCTAAAGACCCCACGCAGTACCCGTTGTGTGCCGCCCTGACAATCTCGAGTGACAATGAGATGATCCCCTGCAGAAAATAGCAAGAAGACGGCAGTAAGCGCGGCCATTCCCGATGCAAATGCCAGACCGCGGGAGCCGCCTTCAATCTCTGCCATCGCTTCCTCAAATGCTTGACGGGTCGGGTTTCCGGAACGGGCGTAGTCATACTGCGAGGGCGTCCAAGGATGGGGTTGATGATAGGTGGTGGCGCGATAGATGGGAGGTGTCAGGGAATGATAGGCATCTTGGCTGTCACCGCTGTGAATAAACGTGGTATCTTGCGAAAAACTGTCCGGCATTAGCTTATGAGGCTCCTTTCACAATCTGAAGAGCTTGGCTGAGGTCTGCAATTAAATCCTCACTATTCTCAAGGCCCACGGAAAGCCGCATCAAACCGGGACCGATACCCAATCGACGGCGAATGTCTTCCGGGAATTCTCGGTGAGTCTCATTAAACGGATGCGTCAATAAGGACTCGGTTCCTCCCAAAGACACGGCGGGCAAAATCAGTTTAAGAGAATCCATGAGCAGTACATAGCCGTTCGGGTCCTTGAGCTGAAAAGACAACATGGCGCCAGGCCCCTGAGCTTGTCGCTCCTGTAGCGTACGGCCTTCATGATCGGCGAGTCCTGGATAGTAGACGGCGTCAATGGTTTGGTGTTGGCTCAAAAACTGAGCAATCTTTTGGGCATTACTTTCTTGGCGATCCAGGCGCACCGCCAAGGTCTTGAGACCACGCATGGTGAGCCAAGCATCAAAAGGGGCGAGAACACCCCCGGTGGCGTTAGCTATGCTGGCTATTCGTTCGGCCATTTCAGGAGATCGGGCGATGACGGCACCTGCTAGCACATCGTTGTGCCCGGAAAGGTACTTGGTCGCACTGTAGACTGAAAAGTCGGCTCCAAGCTCCAGAGGGAGTTGGCGCAGCGGGGTCATAAAGGTGTTATCCACGGCAAACAGAATCTCGGACTGGTGCGCGATTTCCGCGAGAGCGGCAATATCGCTAATTTTTAATAACGGATTTGAGGGAGTCTCGATGAAAAGGAGCCGTGTCTCCGGTAATATCGCCTTGCTGACAGTGTCAAGGTTACGGGTATCGACAAAGGTATGGCGAAGACCAAAGTGTTGAAAAACGTCTACCAATACCCGATAGGTGCCGCCATATACGTCCTCGGTCAATATGACGTGGTCTCCCTGATGTAATAAGTGAAATAGCGAGACAATCGCCGCCATTCCCGAGGAAAAGAGTGAGGCTCCTTGGCCGCCTTCGAGTTGCGTGAGGCCCTCCGCCAGGCTTGTCCGAGTCGGATTTTCAGTGCGAGAGTAGTCGTAGCGCCCTAATGCCGCGCCTGGATGTTGGTAGGTGACGGTTTGATAAATCGGGGTGCTCACCGCACCATGGGAAGGGTCTTGTCCAACCCCTATGTGGACTACAGCACTGTCTAATTGGAGCTTCAACAACATCCCTCTTTCCAGAATTTATCCGTCTAGTAAAAATCGCTCCAATGATTCGCGTGCTTGGGATTCTTGCTCCGCCATCCTCATCATCTCCTCGGAGAGGGCATCAATCCAGGGATGCAAGTCAAGCGGTTCGGTTTTAATGGCGACCCCTCGGACCATTTTGACACGCGAGGTCGAGACGCGGCCTTTCTGATGTTCCAAGATATAGTGCCATGGATCGAATTGAACCGTCACACGGCGCACCTGAGGATTCTTTTGAAAGAGTCCCCCTTGGCGCTCGACGTGAACCCAACTGGGTACGGCTTGTTCCAATTTTTTAGCAAACACCTCGCTAAACACCGTTAAATCGCGGGTGTCCTGGCGAAGACTGGCGGCTAATACGTCAAATGAGAGTGCGTCTCCCACGGCTCGATCCCTCCATCCATCTCTTACCTCCATTTTCGTGGAAAATTGCTTGAGTCGCAAGTGCTCTGCTCGACCTCTTGAGAGAATCCGCATTTCATAACGAAGATTGGCAATGACAGTATGACCACGGATAAGATCGGACATATCTCGCGCTTTCATGACAGGCCACGCTTACCACTAAGGATTTTTTAACCGTTGCACCAAACCGTGTTCTACTGTGGGCCACTCGTCCGGGGTGATGCTAAAGACTACCGAATGTCGAATCGTCCCGTCAGGACGAATGCGATGATTGCGCAAGGTGCCTTCATAGACGGCTCCCAGTTTGCGAATCGCCGCTTGTGAATGAATGTTGAGGTGGTCGGTTCGCAATACCACGCGAAGCGCCTTCCAATCATCAAAAGCATGCTTTAGCAATAAGAGTTTGGTTTCAGGATTGATGGCCGTGCCCCAAACGGTGGGGATATACCAGGTCCATCCAATTTCGACTCCACGGTCTTCAGAATGGATGTTCATATAACGCGTACTCCCCAGCGTTCTTCCGGTATGCCGATCGATCACGACAAAGGGATAGGCTGATCCCGTCTCCTGATCACGGAGGGCACTCGCCATCCATGTTGTCAGCGTGTCCGGTTGAGAGAGATTTAATGAAAGCCATTCCCAGATATCGTGTGACTGGGCTGCTTCAAGGAGACCATCCTGGTGGCTCGCAGCTAGGGGCTCGAGTCGCACCGTTTTGGCTTCCAGCACTTGGGGTCCTAGGTTCAATAGCGTCACCTCGCGTCAAAGATGGGCACTTGAGATTAATTGCGCCAGATTTTTTCCATAATACCATCTCCGGATAAGGCATGTGTGAAGAACTTCTTGAAGGTCGCGGGTACCAGAGGTGTTGGCCTGCCATGGGCGTGTGGGACCTATGCCCCATCTCTGGAAGGGCTTACGTTATCTTGGGTATGTTACTATGAGATCCGGAATTTCAAGAGGAAAGACAGTCTCAGAAGGAGTGTTTCATGAACCCGAAGATTCGCATCCGGCTGGTGCATGTTGTGGTTTGTATGGTATCTGGAGGTCTTCTCTCGGCCTGCGGCACTGCCAAAGTCGCCCTGCCATCGTCGGCTCTCATTCCATCTCCCCAATCTAGCAGTGCGACCACCAGTCGCTCAGATTTCGCGGTGGTGGTTAACCAAGCCATGAGCCATGTTTCGTTGACCAATGGCCCTCAGCTCATGGCCCCGACCATGTTGCCCCAGGACCAGTTTTTGGGTTCCGGGGTTTCGGGCACGCATAGTACCGTCATGACGACGCCCACGCGTGGATATGCCGTGCAGTTATTGTCGGGGAGCAGTGTTCTGACCACTTATGGTGCGAAAGCTTATCCTACCATCGGTACGGCCGCGGCCGCCGTGGAGACGAATGCGACGGCGGTTAACGCTGGCACGAGACAAAAGGTAGAAAAAGTGCACCTGGGATCGCACGTGACGGCAAGCGTGAGCCAATTTGGTACGAGCGACTCATCTATTAGTGCGGTGGCGATCACTTGGCCCCAATCCCAGTGGCATATCACCGTCACCAATACATCGGGAAGCGCGGTACCTACGGTGGTTGCCAAAGAATTGGTGAGTGACTTTGAGGGAGCAACGCTTCCGAATCCGGAGGTTCAGGGGTCCATATTTGTCAATCTCGCGGAATCGTCTGGTGTGAGTGTCGATGTGCAATGGCAAAAGGGAGTCGACGAATATTTTGTCGATGTCACGGATGCCGCGACCAATCCCCTCAATGCCGCGATTCAGATTGCCGCTTCAATGACGCGCTATCCCTAATCGCAAGAGAAAATGGGCACTATCAGTTGCGTCACCACGAGACAGCACGGTGAATTCTATGCGAACTGGAAAAATCGATTGAACGGTATATTAAGAAGGGAGTCAGGGCATGGGCAAAGTGACAACGGCCATGATGGCCATCGCTATCGCCGCCACAATGGCGGGATGTGGATCGTCATCAGCGGTGTCGGCGGCCACGTCGTCGCCCAAGGTTTCCAGTGGAGTTTCCGGGACGCATATTAGGGTGGGCACTGCACTAGTTAATGGAAAGAAAACCCAGGTTTTACAGACGGCGAATGGATTTACGATGTATTACTACACGCTGGATACGCCCACTCATTCCGCCTGCAACGACCAGCACTCCTGTGCAGAAATGTGGCCACGAGTCTATGCCTATAAAGTGCCCTCCGTCGCCGGAGCTCCCGGGACGTTTTCCTTGGTTCACGGTCAACTCGAGTATCAAGGGCATTTGCTCTATACCTACATGGGAGACGAGGAGAAGGGTCAGGCCATGGGAGAAGGCGTGACCAATGATTGGTGGGTGGCCACCCCGTCGCTAAAGTTATGGAGGAGTCACTAACGAAGCTAGGTTCCGGGCTACGGATAGGGAGGAATAGCCGTCCGCACTGCGCACGAGTGGCGTGCTCACTAGAGCATGCCGGGAATCTAGCGGCTGGTGGAGGGAGAGAACCTCTTGACGGGGCGGCACAATGGCGTGGCCTGCATAGGACGGTTTCAATGACTTAGTGCCGCTTAAAGAGCTCGACGCAAAAAATAGGAGAGTGGATGCTCCGTCTTCTCTAGAACTGACGCGGGTGTCGGCGTAACCTAAAGATCTAAAACGACGTTACTCATGTTGGATAGGTAGCCAGGATTGAGGACCGAGCCGGGATGAACTTCTCATCGTCGTGAGACGTGTGGCGGGTCAGAGGCGAAGGACCGACACTCAGTCTCTTCTCCCCTAGGGCTAGCATGTAGCGATCTAGCGCGATCGGCGAAGGCAAGGGGCCGGCATAGGCATAGAGCTCCGATCTCCCATGCCAGTCAGATGGACAATCGCC
>NZ_JBYCKN010000073.1:0-4182 GCF_057473405.1 Sulfobacillus sp. TH-112 | reverse complement strand
TTATCTCGAACACAGGAGGAAAACCCATGACCGCGAATGCGAATCCGAGTGATATTTTAGTCAATCGGTATCTGGACGAGCTATCATTGGCTCTTAGCGATCTTCCGTCCGAACGACGGAACGGGATCGTCAGCGATATCGCTGATCACATTGAAACCGTGCGCGGCAGACTCAACAATGAAACCGAGAGCGACATCCGCGAGTTGTTAAATCAACTCGGCAGTCCGGAACTTATCCGTTTAGAGTCGGGACTGCCCCCGATCGCAGAACCATCACGGAGTGACTATTGGGCTCCATGGATGATACTCTTTGGGGGGTTCATATTTCTGGTCGGGTGGATCTTTGGGGTCATATTGTTGTGGCGGTCGACGCTGTGGAGTCGGTCCGATAAAGTACTCGGAACTCTGGTGTGGCCGGGGGGATTGCTCATATGGCTTATCGTGGCGGAGACCACAATTTCCCAGGCCGCGTTCGGTGCAATGCCCTCCTTGATGCCTATCATCATTCGCCTCATCGGCATAGCCGGCGCTATTGGGATACAAATCTTTGTCGTCATGCGGTTATTACGCGTATATCATCATCACACGCAACACGTGAATGTACTTCCCTAAATCAAATCATAAGCATATCAGTCGGTTGAATTCGCCAACCGGCTGATATGCTTATACCAACAGGTTATCGCCGATGCGTGCCTCTAACTGTCACTAATCGACACATCATAGCTTGACGTGTTACCAACCCCATCGTAGTGTGTAGACATTACTTCAGTGCCAGACACTCCTATTCCTGCCACTTCATAATGATTAGTAAACGTCGCTTGAGCCCACGCTTGATCTGTATTATTATCCACGGTGTGTGCGTCGCCATCATATGAGGAGGTCGCAATTCCCCCTGAATCCGCCACACCCCAGGTATCATAAATATTAATGTTGATATTACTGCCAGAAGACGTACCAACCACGTCGGTATACAAATAGTCATTAACCCAATACACGGGTGTGCTGTCCGAAAATTCGTTGATATCTTCGTAGTGTTCATTACCTAAATTATCGGATGACAGTGTTCGCGTACCACCGTCAGGCTTTATCTGATGTCAGGTAAAAATATGGACATGGATTTCAAGACACTCAGACTATCTGCCGAGATTATGGTTTGCTTCATTAGCATCGTTGCAGTACTACCATCTGGGAATACATATTTCACTTCCTGACCGGAAGTGTCAAGGATTTTGTGTAAAGGGTTTTTCAAGACTCCAGATCTTGTAAGGGTCGGCGGACCCGGTCTTCGAAATAGATTTCGAGCGGCCCTAAGATTTCCCCCCAATTTTGGATCCGGGCGGTCCATTTCCGGGTAGCTTCGCGTGTGGCCAGGTACAGCATTTTGACGAGGGCGTCATCGGTCGGGAATTGGGATTTGCTCTTGGTGACCTTCCGCAATTGGCGGTGAAAGCCTTCGATGAGATTCGTGGTATACAAGATTTTGCGCAAGGCCGGCGGGTATTGGAAGAAGGTCATCAGTTCCGTCCAATTCTCACGCCACGACCGCACCACCATGGGGTATTTCTTCCCCCACGTCTCCTCAAAGGTATTCAGAGCTAGTTTCGCCCCGTCTTCGGTGTCGGCCTTATAGATGGGCTTCAAATCGGGCGTGACCGCGGCATAATCCTTGCGGGCCACGTACTTCAGCGCATTCCGGATCTGGTGCACAATGCACTTCTGGATGTCCGACCGCGGGAACACGCTGGCAATGGCCTCACTAAACCCGGTCAGGTTGTCCACGGCCACGACGAGGATGTCCTGCACGCCCCGGCCTTTCAACTCGGTCAGCACCGTCAGCCAAAACTTGGCCGACTCGTGCTCCCCGATCCACATCCCGAGCACGTCTTTGTAGCCCTCTAAGGTGATGCCCACGACCATATACGCGGCTTTCGTCACGACCCGCCCTTCCTGCCGCACCTTGAAATGGACCGCGTCCAAAAAGACCACGGGGTACACGGCCGCCAGCGGCCGTTGTTGCCATTCCTGGATCAAGGGCAACAGCTTATCCGTGACATTGGAAATGAGGGTGGGCGACACGTCCATGCCGTAGAGGTCCTGCAGTTGGGCCTGGATGTCGCGGGTGGTCATCCCGCGGGCATAAAGCGCCACGATTTGGTCTTCAATGCCTGGCATCGTGGTCTGATACTTCGGCACCACGGCCGGCTCGAAGGTACCCTGACGGTTCCGGGGGATGGCCAGCGCCACGTCCCCATACTGGGTGCTCAGGGTCTTCTTCGAGCGGCTATTGGGGGTCTGTTTGTGCTCAATCGCATACTTCTCGTAGCCCAGGTGGGTGTTCAGTTCGCCCTCGAGCATCGCTTGCAGCGTCTCCGCAAACACGGCTTTCAGGGCCTCCTGCACATCCTGGGCGGTCTTGAGGTGGTTCTCGGCAATGAACTGTTTCAATTGTGCCGGAGTGAGTAGGGACACGGTGTCGACCTCCTTGATGTGAAAGCAATCGTCCCTCAACCCCATTCCTCTGGGGGCAAAACCTGTCCACTCGGCGCCCGCGCCGACGTCAAGGCCGGCGAGGCCGCCCGTAGGGAATGCCTTGACGCCGGCGATTCGGGCGACGGTATCATCGAATGGCCCCAGAGCATGGGTTCGGTATATCTCCTGATTTTATCGCAGGACGGAACGTTTACACAAAAGACCTTAAACCCTCTCCTGACCCGGTTGCAACGATGCTTTAGGCAAGGTCCAATAGCTAGCTAGGATTGTTGACATCGGACAATCCAAGAAATGTTTCGGCTAAGTGAAGTCGTTGTCCTAAGAGGGAATTTAAGAATGCGGCTTGCGTACCATTCTCGTCGGCCTGAACAAGTCCATTGAACTCTTGTTGAATTTTAGTTGGTAGCCCTTCAATAAAGCTTTGCTCTTGAGTTGAAATCGGGCCTTGACCTGCGGACGCTGGAACGTGGACAACGATGATCTGGTTAATACCACCTAAAGAACTATTCATCGTCTGCGCTTGAGTGACTATAGACCGAGCCGCTGCCATTGAGGTGCCGCTCATCATCGCTAATGACGCGAGGCTCGTCAATACCTGCGTAATCCGTATCATGTGTGTCATGTTGTCCATCCTTTCTGTATGGAGGGAGACCCTTTCGCTCATGCATTCATATTGCGTCATCCCGGACTAATACCCCGGATCGCTGACTCCATTGGGAAATCCGCGCGGGCCACCCCCATGGAGACCTAGCGCCGTGTCGAGATGCCCCCCGTGTGCCATAGCACCGCGGACAAGATCATGATCGGGAGGCCCCATTGTACCCATCGCCTCCATCGTTTTACCATCATCGTCGCGTGAGTTGGGTCTTAGAAGCCGATTTGAAGAACTTCTTCGGAAGTCTAGACCACCAGTGGATGATGCGCTTTGTAGAGCATCGCGTGGGAGACACACGCATCCTGAGTCTCATTCGTCGGTGGTTGAAAGTCGGTGTTCTGGAAGCGGGACAGATACACGAGAGTACAGAAGGAACGCCTCAGGGAGGGTCGATAAGTGTGCTCTTAAGTAATCTCTACCTCCACTATGTCGTCGACCTGTGGTTCACCAAGGCGATCAAGCCAAAGCTCCGCGGGAAGGTGTATCTGGTGCGTTATTTGGAGGTGCGGTTCCGAGTCAGTCTGACATCCGGTTAGGGTTTACCTCAAAAGGACCTCCTTAACGCGCCGCAATTACCACAACATGGCATATGGCGGAAAATTAACGAATCGTTGCCATACCCCTACGAGAGTCCGTCGGCCAACTCTCTTCGGTAAGATTTCAAGCGCCCTTCAGGCGCTGGGCGGAGGGATTCGAATGATGGATAGACGGCAAGTAATGTCAATGCGGAGAAGCAAAAACTTTCCATATCGACACCCAAAGTCCACTCGAATCCTATTGCACCCAATACCTCTCCAGAAACGGACAGTCCGAGGAAACGAAACAATTGCGAGGTAAAACTTTGAATTGCATTGGCTTGTTGCAAATCCGCCTTGCCTACAACTGCCGGTATTAGTGCGCTGTAGGCGGGGTAAAAGATGGAGTCACACGCAGCCATAATCAAGGCAAAACAGGCAATTTCCACAAAGTTGAATCCAAGACGTCGAAACGACAGGATTACCAACATGAGCATCCGAACGGTGTCAGCAATGACCATGA
>NZ_JBYCKN010000072.1:0-15915 GCF_057473405.1 Sulfobacillus sp. TH-112 | reverse complement strand
TTCTCATGCTTGTACCTTCCCCCCATTACCTCAATGCAGGGGACAACGCCTGGCAACTGACGGCAGCTACCTTCGTTGGATTGCAGTCGGTTCCGGGCCTGGCCATTTTGTATGGAGGGCTTGTGAAGAAGAAGTGGGCCATCAATTCGGTCATGATGGTACTCTATGCATTTGCAATCGTTCTCGTCAGTTGGGTATTGTTTGGGTTCAGCATGGGATTCGGGGCCCCTTGGCACCTGGGTGGGGGCATCTTGTCAAACATCGTGGGACTCCCACGATCCATTCTTAACCAAAGAGATTTGCAGCGGATGGCATCCATTCCGTTGTTGAAGGGATTGATGCCGTCACTCCACTTTCCCGAATCATCCCTGGTCTATTTTCAATTTGTATTTGCTGCCATTACCCCAGCCATTTTGGCGGGCGCGGTGCTGGGGCGGATGAACTTCAAAGCCTGGATGATCTTTGTGCCTGTTTGGTCCACCTTGGTATACAGTGTGAACGCATTTATGTTGTGGGGGGGAGGAATTCTCTCACAGTTAGGGGCGGTAGATTTTTCCGGAGGCTATGTCATTCATGTGGCGGCAGGGATTTCAGGATTCGTGGCGGCGGCGGTGGTCGGGCCCCGTCTTTCCAAAGATCGCCGCAATTTCAATCCCAACAATTTGCTGTTGGCCATGGCCGGCGCCGGCATTTTGTGGCTTGGGTGGAACGGGTTTAATGGCGGAGACCCCTATTTCGCCAATGTGGATGCTGCGAGTGCGGTGCTCAACACCAACGTGGCGACCGCCATGGCGCTCTTGAGTTGGCTGGTGTTGGACTATTGGGTAACGGGAAAACCGTCATTGGTGGGTGCGATTAACGGGATGGTGTGTGGTTTGGTCGCCATTACACCTGCGGCAGGGTACGTGAATGGTTATGGCGCCTTAGTCATAGGTGTAGTGGCTAGTGTCATCCCCTGGATGACGATGCGCTGGCTACCCCGCATTGGTTGGTTCGGACGAGTGGACGATACCCTGGGGGTGTTTCATACGCACTTCGTTGCGGGGGCGCTTGGAGGGCTCTTGACCGGTCTTTTCGCGGATCCTCATATGCTCGAATATATTGGGGTACGAGGCCCGGGCTCGAGCGTGACCGGCCTCTTTTACGGAAATCCGCGACAGTTTTTCATACAACTCTTAGCATTGGGAGTGATCACGGTCTACGATGGATTGATGACATTGGGGATTTTAAAGGCAATTTCACTCTTGGTACCGCTGCGAGATCAAGAACCGCGGCTTGTGGTGGGGGATCTGGCGATTCATGGTGAGGTCGGTTCGGTGGACGTGGGGTATGGGGACACTGAAGATGGGGAGACAGGCGACTTAGTCGCGCAACAATGACACTCAGCAAAAGAGGTAGGTCGAGATAGCAGCATCGGCCCTCCCAGAGGGGAAGGCCGATGCCATGTAGATGGAGCCACTAGAGATCCCAACGCACCGGAGTGCCTTGCCATAGAATGGCAGCGATCTCCTCTGGGTGGGTGAGTACCCGGAGGTTTTCGATGGGATTTGAGTGCAGTAACAATAAATCGGCCCAGTGCTGGGGACGAATTCTCCCCGTCGGGATATCCAGTAACTGGGCCGCATGGATGGTGGTGGCTTCTAACGCTTCCCATACGCTGAGGCCGGCATCATATAAGTACCCAATCTCTTGGGCATTTTCTCCGTGGAAATTGAAGGGCGTACCGGCATCCGTCCCCATGACAATGGTTACGCCCCCTTGGCGCGCCCGTGCGACACTGTCAAAGTGAGCGTCGCGTGCCACTTGAGCCTTTTCAACGGTAGATGCGAGAACCTGGTCTTTGTGAGCTAGAATTTGAATCATCGCACTCAATGTGGGAACGAGAGCAATCTGTTGCTCTGCCATTTGCTCAATCGCCCAGGGAGAGAGATAGAAGCCGTGTTCAATGCTATCCACGCCGGCACGAATCGCATTATGAATTCCCTCCTCCGCTTGAGCGTGCGCCATCGTGCGGATTCCGGCATTGCGGGCTTCTTCCACGGCACTACGCATATCTTCTTCTCGAAGTCCGATTTCGGTGCTTTTATCACCTACCGAGGACACCCCACCTGACGCCATGAATTTAAGCCAGTTAACGCGTTGGCGAATTTGCTGGCGAGCAACGCGACGGGCATCATGAGGGGAGTCTACAATGGTGCCACTCAACCATTGAATGTGCGAGGGCCAGCCATTTTGTGGATCGCCGTGTCCTCCTGTGATGCTAAAGGGCTCTCCCGCTGCTCTTACATGGGGACCGGGATGCCATGACCGGTCGATCGCGTTTCGGGTCGCTACTCCCACGCCGAAAGAGGACCCGGCATCGCGAACACTGGTTACCCCATGCTCTAAAGTAATGCGGGCATTCATCAGGGCGCGAGCCATGAAATCGGCAGCTGTCAGGTGACTATCTTGGGCGCGATCACCCACCGCTCCTGAGCGTAGATGTACATGGGCGTCGATCATCCCCGGCATAAGCCAAAGATTTTTCCCATCGAGCAATGTCATGGAGCTTTCGTTGGGCGGACGGGAAGTGGACGATATATCGGTAATAAGACCGTTTTCTGCAATTACGACCGATCCTGGAATGATTGCACGTTGATCGATGTCTACGACCTGAACATTGTATAAAAGGGTATCTGGCAACACTACCACCTCCGAAACACAGAATAGGGTTAATCCGTGACGATGTTGCTGCGCAAAACAGGACGGGTTGTGAGTGTTAAGAGAAATGTCAGAATACTGGTCAGACCTAAAGTGATGAGCCCGGCCGTTTCGAATCCGGCGGGGATGAGCAGTGCAAATATCGGACCGCCAAATAGAGCGCCGACATTAAACACTAGATAGATCCATCCTGTCACACTACCCGCAATGGAGTCGTCGGTGGAGTCTTGGGCAAGGCCTACCGAGAGTCCGACGAAGATTCCCCATCCGGCTCCAAATAGGAAGGTCAGTATGAACAAGGGCAAAATGCTCTTGTCGACCAAAAACATGCCGAAACTCCCAATCACGATCAAGAGCGACGCAAAACTCACGCCCCGCTTTCGCCCGATCTTGTCGCCTAAATAGCCAATCGGGAAGGCACAGATGAGCCCGCCGAGGCCACCCATGGAGTAAATGCCTGCTGCGGTTCCTGAGGGTAAGTGGAGGATCGTGAGAAGGTAGTCCGAATAGTAGCCAAGAAATCCAAATAAGGTGATGCCAAAGAGAAAGATGCCGACCGAGAGAATCAAGACATTGCGGTTAAACATGCCCTTTAGCTGTAGATGCTGGCGTTCCAGTACCTTGTACGTCTTCGGGATAAAAAGATAGAACAAGATGAGGGAGATAATCGCGGCAAAACCCGATAGAATGAATGGTGTTCGATAATGTGGTAAAAACGGGTTAATGAGATAGGGTCCCACAAAAAGTCCGAGTCCGAACAATACCGAAAAGATCGAAATGGCGCGCCCGCGCGTCTCAAAGAAAATATCTCCTAGAAGAGCTGCCCCAGCAGGTTGAAACACTCCAATGCCGAGCCCCACCCCAAGTCGCGCTACGAAGAGTCCGGCGGGGGTGGTGACATATCCGGTGAGCACGGTGAATCCGGCAAACAACACTATAGAAGCCATGACGGTATACTTCACGGGCATTTTATCAAAAAGATATCCACCGAGCATACTAAAGATGGCAATTCCTAAGGCATAGCCCGTAGCTACGGAGCCTAACAGGGCGGCCGTTCCGTGTACGTTATGCACAATATAGGGAGCGCCAAAGGTAAAGAGGTTGTTGTCAAATCCTTCCAGAAAAGCGGGAATGGAGGCGATGATTAAAATGAAGATGAAGCGTCGTGTGCTTTCTCGTGACACCGAGCGAACGGTTTCTATCCCAGTGTTTTTCGGGCTTTGTGACATGCGGTACACCTCCTTGATGACGTAGGATTATTCCGATGTAGTGCCAAAAGCGATGATGGTTTGTGCCATGATCCACACGCCCAGGGGCATGACGGATTCATCGAAGCTGAATTGCCCATGATGGTGCGGAAACGGGTGAGGATGAGGCATGGCTCCGAGATTCCAAAACACGCCGGGGCGTTCGTGAAGGTAATAGGCAAAGTCTTCGCCGCCCATACGCTCACCAATGTCGAGCCACGCACCAGGGGCTTTCTCTTCTATCAGAGATCGGAAGATGTGCCATTCCCGATCGGTGTTAATGACGCTTGGATAGCCGCGCATGTAATTGAGACTAGCCTTAGCTCCCGATGCCTCTGCGATGGATGACACCATCTGACCCATGGTGTTTTCGATGACAGAGCGGGTGTCCTCGTCAAACGTGCGAACCGTTCCTTTCATCTCTGCCGATGAGGGGATCGCGTTAAAGGCGGAGCCGGAACGAATGGCACTAATGGTTAATACGGCAGGCACTGTAGGGTCCACACGCCGTGATACCACTGTTTGGAGTGCGCTGATTAACTGGCCCATGACAGGTATAGGATCGATGGTATGGTGAGGTGCTGAGCCATGACCACCATGGCCGTGAATTTCGATGGAGAATCGGTCAGAGTTGGCCGATTGAATGCCCCTGCGGGCGCCAACGGTCCCGGACGGCATCTCGGATTGAAGGTGTAGACCGGTGACCCGAGTGACCCCTTCGAGGACACCGTCGCGAATCATTTTATAGGCACCACCGGGATGTTTCTCTTCGGCGGGTTGAAAGATGAGACGCGCTTTTACCGGGATGTCTTTCAGTAGATCCGGTAATATTTTGGCTACTCCTAGCATCATCGCGGTGTGGCCATCGTGGCCACAGGCGTGCATGGCACCGGGATTAACTGAACGGTATTCGACGTCGGCCTCCTCATCGATGGGAAGCGCGTCAATGTCGGCACGAGCCAAGATGCGGGGGCCCTTCGTGCCAACATCCACAACGACTCCCGTGTCACCCGCGGTATAGGGAGAAAGGCCCATCGAGCGCAAGGTATCCATGATGAACGCCTGAGTCTTCGTCTCTTCGTATCCCAGTTCGGGATGTTGATGAAGATGTCGCCGCCAAGAGATGAGTTCTGGCAACAAATCTTCAATGGTCGATGGAATCATGCCGTACCCTCCTCAAGATATGAGTCTCGCGCATAAAGACGCGAGGTTAGTTGCGAGCCGTTGGATTAATGCTGAGAAATTCCAGTGCTGTCGCCATTAAAATTGATACACCAACCGGAAGGCTCATCTCGTCCAGTGTGAACTTGGGGTGATGATGGGGATAGATGGCCCCTTCTTTGGTACTGCGGCAGCCCAAGTTCAAAAAGGTGCCAGACCGTTCTTCCAAGTAATAGGAGAAGTCTTCTCCTGCCATGAGAGGCTCGGGATGAACCAGAGAGGTCGGCCCCATAATGCGACTGATGACGCGTTCAGCGATTTCGGTCTCAAAGCGAGTATTGATGACACTGGGATATCCTTCACGGTATGTCAGCGTCCCCTGAGCGTCGTGCGCCGCCGTCACGTGCGTCACCAAGGTGTTCAGGCGCTCGCGAATTTTTTGGCGTTCCTCCAAATCGAAGGTGCGCACGGTACCGGTCAGCACGGCCCGAGGCGCAATAATGTTGAAATTGCTACCGCTATGAAGCGTCCCAATCGTGACCACCGCCGCGTGTCGAGGGCTGACATTGCGGCTGACGATACTTTGTATGGCCGTCACTAGTTCAGCCGCGACCGGAATGGCATCAATCGCCTTTTCGGGCTGGGATCCATGCCCCCCGCGGCCCTCGATATTGATAGTGAAGTGGTCGGCGTTGGCGGTTGCGGGGCCGATGATGGTGCCGACTTGCCCGGTCGGCAGATCCGAAGATAAATGCAGGCCTAGGACGCGATCAATGTTGTCCAGCACGCCATCGCGGATCAAAAGACGCGCGCCGCCCGGCATCAGTTCCTCCGCCGGTTGAAACAGAAGTCGCACGGTGCCGGGGAGCGTATTTTTTTGTCGACTCAAGAGCGTCGCAACACCGAGTAAGATGGCGGTGTGTCCGTCATGGCCACAGGCGTGCATCATGCCGTCGCGCCGTGACCGATAGGGGTGGTCCGACTCCTCCTGCAGTGGCAAGGCGTCTATGTCTGCGCGAATCGCCACGCTGCGGGGACCATCGCCGATATCGACTACCACGCCGGTTTCCCCCGATGCTCGAGGCGTTAGTTGCAGGATTCGCAACTGGTCCATGATATATTGTTGAGTTTCAAATTCCTTAAAACTCAATTCAGGATATTGATGCAAATGGCGACGCCATTCCGTGAGCTTTGGGAATAGGGTGTGTGCGTCCTCAACCAATGACACCGTCATCGCCTCCTTCAGCGATTAACTAGCTTTAACCCGAGAATTGCTGATTCTAGCGAGGGTAGCAATTTATGAAAGTACTAGACAGGAATACTGGCGTCCCCTCTAGTACGTCACAGTATGGCGCGTGAACGTGAGGCATGCTATGGAATTTATTCTAAATTTTCTTGGCATTGATTAGCGATTGTTACAAAGAAAGGTTAACCGAGGATAAGAGCGCCCATCGAAGGGCGAGAATGGTGCGATCATCTGATAGAGGACGACCGAGACTGTGGCTTGCCTTCTCTAGACGATAGCGGAGAGTATTGGGATGGGTATGCAAGAGTGCCGCTGCTTCATTGACTGAGCGATTTGAGGTAAGGTAGGCGACGACAGAGTCGAATAGGGACTTATCTTCCTTTAAAATGCCGAGTACCTGATCGGCATAGGATCCGCGGACATCTTGGCGCAGGGATTCGATTAACGACATTTCTGGATAGTCTTGCAGAGAAATTTCCCGGCTTTTAAGTTCAGATCTCGAAAAATAGTAAGCGGATCCTTGGGCCAACATGACTAGAGCGCGCAACTGGGGGGTCAATTTTCTTGACGAGTCGTTTCTTTCGCTCCAAAAGATCGGGAATCCAGCGATGCGCAGCAAGGGATCATGGAGGTCGTCGAGATGGTTTCCCTGTAAAAGAAGGATGCTCTGCCGTCCGCTATTCATAATGGGAATGTCGTGCGCTCGGGAAAAGGCCACCAAATCTTCAATAGTGGTGTGAGAAGGGTGCGGGATGAGGACAAATTGCCACGACACTTCGTCGAGCTGATACTTTCGGATGACTTGTTCGAGACCTTCCGGTTCACCATTCCAAATGTGTTGGAAAGCATGGGATGCACTGGACAGCCGTTCTTGTTCCCGAGCTTCTTGTTTCATAAATTCCAATGCGATGAGGGGAATAGCCTGTTCAATCGCAGGATGCTCCAAAGGGCTGCCATCCTCCATGCCGATGACTAATTCGCCTAACTGATGATTACCGATTTGAATCGGTATGTGGTGCGCTGGCCCGAGATCGCCACCATAGTGAGCGAGAACTTGATGATTCTCATCCAAGACACATAACGGGCGTTCAAGCATGGCCCATAATGTTTTCAATAAGGTGGTCATACTGGAATGAGGTGACATCATGCTCGCTACGAGACGCTTCTGCAGGCGCAAGGTGCGTTGCAATTCATCAGAGAGCGTGCGAACCTGGCGATAGTCATCAGCATTGATGACGGCGAGTGCCGCATGATCAGCTAATGATGACGCGACGGCCAAGTCAACTTGGGTAAAGTCCCGATCGGTATCATAGTTATCAATGACCATGACTCCAAGGGTGCGTTGCTCAGCTATGAGTGGAATGGCCATTGAACTTCTAACCGGATTGTCCGGTCGGCCCACGGCCAATCGCACTTGCGCGTCATGCTGTGGGGAGAGATTGTCTTGCGCTTTGCGAATCGCATGCGCGTTGGGTAGGAGTAAGGGTGAACGGGTGAGGTATGCCTTACCTGTCATCGATTCTCCGGGCTTAATCCAGACATCTTTGAGATACCTCATATCGAATCCTAAACCTCCGACGGGAACTAGGGCATTGTGCTCGGGTTGATAGAGGAATACGCAGACAAAGTCGGACCCCTCGATAAGCGCTAAGCTTCCGTCAAGCAAGTCGTGTAAGAGCTCTTCCAAATCGCGACGCATCGTTAGTCTCTGCGTTAGGGCCAATAGGTGTTCAAGTGTCTGCGGAGGAACGCCATCGAGGTTCATTGTCTCCCCCCTAGGTGAATCAGATGTTCGATACAAAGGTCATAGGTGGAGTTAGTTTAGCATAGCTGTGCGCTTTTTGAAAAATCATGACTAATGGCGTAAGAAAGTCATGTGGAGTGGCGGAATGGACGGAGGGGTGTCCGGTGATTCGGATCGGATGGGCATACTGACGTCGCTCAAAGGTCATCTCTTGATCTTCCCGAGTGGGAGAGTGGCGATTTGATGGCGACTCAGTCCACTCGGGTGGCACTCATATCGACTTTTAGGGATCCAGAAGTCGCACCCCCTCGAGTGCTACTTGCGGCGCGGATCGAAGGAGTCTAACCACAGGGAGAGAGTCAGCTCGGTGCGTGCATACCATACTAGATCACACGCCATGGTGCGATTGGGTCAAGGGCACTTCCCTTCTCCCGGATTTGGGCCGACGCGAGGTTACGGTGAGGTGTGAGCATATTTTTCGGTCGAATAACACAGAGACCAGTTCTAAAGCTACCACGCGGCATCGTTATTTGCCACTCAGTGTTTTGCTTGTGCGCCGATTGCGTATTAACCGCCCGTCAAGAAATTGGGTGCGTAGGTCTCTACAGCAATCGGGGGGATTTTCGCGGTAAAATAGAGAGGTATTGTGACCTTGGAAGCTACTATGGAAAGGGATGGGGATCTGTGCGAACAATGAAGTTGGGTACCAGTACACTCGAAGTGCCAGTCGTGGCGGTAGGGTGTATGCGCATTAAGTCATTATCGTTAAAAGACGCGGAAACGTTTCTCTCGACTGCCCTTGACGAAGGGGCAAACTTTTTCGATCATGCCGACGTGTATGGGAATGGTGAGTGTGAAGAGATCTTTGCCGAGGCAATCCACATGAGTTCGGCCGTGCGCGATCGCGTGATCCTCCAGTCTAAATGTGGGATACGCGAAGGAATGTTTGACTTTTCTAAGGAACATATTCTCGAAGCTGTTGACGGAAGCCTCAAGCGACTACGCACCGACTATTTAGATGTGTTATTGTTGCATCGTCCTGATGCCCTGGTAGAACCCGAAGAGGTGGCCGAGGCATTTAATATTCTCCATGAGTCGGGGAAAGTGCATCACTTTGGCGTCTCAAACCAAAATCCGATGCAGATTGAACTCTTAAAGAGATACGTCAAACAACCCCTGGTGACCAATCAACTGCAATTAAGCATCACCAACACCAATATGATTTCAGCAGGCGTCAATGTGAATATGGAAACCCCAAGCGCCATTGACCGCGATGGCAGTATCTTGGATTACTGTCGCCTGCACGACATCACTATTCAGCCGTGGTCACCCTTTCAATATGGATTTTTTGAAGGGGTATTTTTGGATAACCCCAAGTTTCCTGAACTCAACGCCGTAATTGACAAGATCGCTGCACAACATAATGTCAGCAACACAACCATTGCTGTGGCCTGGCTGCTTCGCCATCCTGCTAACATGCAACCGGTGATTGGGACGATGAATGTGGGCCGATTGAAGGATTCTTGTGCGGCCAGTGATATTGCCCTCAGCCGTGACGAGTGGTATGAAATTTTTCGAGCAGCCGGCAATATTTTACCGTAGACGCTTCATTCATGGTTCACTTGGGTTTTCTCGCCCACCCAGCTAGTGCTGTCTATGTCGAGCGTATCGCGATATTCGATGCGTTCGACATGGCAATGGGGGCCCACAATGACGCGATCCCCGCGCACCAAGTGAGCTTCGGTATAGCCGATCTCGACGATGTCGCCCGATACTTCTCCTACCACCAGTTTGGCTTTTGAAGACGAAAAGAGGTTTACTGGCCAAGACCAAGACATTCCCGCGCCACTATTGATAGTAATGTGACTCCCGGCGATTTCCCCGATGGCGGATGAACCAGCTAGCTGAAGTTGGACCATATCAGCCGATACTAAACCCGGACACTCTACGAGCCCTGCCCATCGGAATTTTTCAAGCGAGATTTCATGACTGACATGCAACGATCCGCTGCCGTGGAAAGACTCTCCTATGATGTCGCCGGTGACCCGCAAGGAGCCTGATGCCTTAAGGTCTCGTGATGGTTTTAGGTTTCCGTCAATGTGAGTGGAACCACTAAAGTGGCCTTCATCGGCACGAATGGACCCTTTGCAATGAGAACTGCCAGATACATGGAGAGTTTTTGTGATGAGATTTCCTTCAATCCGGGACGATCCGCTCATGTGGAAGTCATCGCAGGTGACGTCGCCATCGATGCGTATCGATCCAGATCCGTGGACCGTGTCATACTGTCCCCCAGAGGTACGGGCACTTCCGGAGAGCTTGAGTGATTTTAATCCGGAGTCGGTCATCATATATGCTCCTCTCAAACCTATTATTGGTGGTTGACTAGAGAATATTTGCAGTGCGCTGAAAAATGTCTCTGGCTCTTGAACGGCATTCGGCAATAGAAACGGAAAGCGGTGTCGATTGCGACCCGAACCAGAGAGCTTGCGGAGATACGGATACAAGAAAGTACCACTGAGCCGCAAGACCTATTGCAAAGAGTGTGGCTTGAGGCTCTTCGAGCCATTGAACGGAGATTTGTTTGACGAATGCCAGGGCATCCATATGACTTTCGCTAGGGAATCCTCGACGCTGCAACTCATACACTATGATTAGGAAGACGAAATCATATTCACTCATCGAAGTACTGAGATCGATGTTTATGGGCGGGCGCGATGAAAATTTGCCTTGCTCCCATAGCACATCAAGTGGCCAGAGAGGACCCGATGACGAGGGTTCTTGAATGCGTTGCGCTAAATCATCCAACGGGATCTCGGGTTTCATGCTTTGAATCCATCGGATGCGGTCCAGAATGGCGCTCCGTGGGAAGAACGTTTCTTGTCCAGTAAAGGTTGAACGGCGGATAAACCAGGTTTCGGGAATGAGGCCCTTGCGCTTCCAACGATATAACTGGCCATAAGAAATGTGGGCTTCGCTGAGAAGTTCCTTTTTGCTAATCCATTCATCTGCCATATATCGTCATCTCCTCATAGAACATAACACTGTTACGCTTGAACGTCAACTGGGATAGGGAATCATTTTTGGAAAGTATCGTCAGAAGACAATGGCTGACGATGAGGAATATTTGAGGGCTTTGACGCTAGGGTACTCGTGGCATATCAAAAATGTGCCGATCCGCACTAAGGGTGCGAGGAGCGGACGTAATATTTGCCCTTACGGGTGGTGGCTTTCACATTAAGCGTTATTCGAGGCTCTGAGACGAACAATCAAAGCGCCCTTTTCGAGTACCGGATTCTCGGGAATACCAAGAGTAAATTGTCCATTTTGAATGAGACCTAAAACCAATTCCGTAGGCTGGGATCGAACTTCTGACAATAATCGTCCAATCCATTCTTCAGGGATGGGGACTTCTTCGAGTTGTCCCAGACGTGACGATAGCATGTGTTGCAGTAAATCGGCGGCGTGCGGTGTGGCCAAACTTTGGGTAATCAGTTCACCGACGAGGTCTTGGGTCGCAATGCCTTCAATGCCCAGCGATTTTAATGCGGTTATAGCCTTTGAGGCATGGGTAATCGCTAGCATAGGCCCGTCGGGAACGACATGATGGGCTTCAATTGCGGTCATGAGCACATCACCATCGGTCTCCCCCACGATCACAATTTGTTGTGCATGCTCCAGTCGCGCCTTAGCTAATACGTGAGGATTGCTGGGATCGCCGGCAATGTACTGCATTTGGGGATGATCGGGGATTTGATTGCGGTCGACGTCGGCCACAAGAATTATGGAAGGATGGGCCTTGAGCAAGTCTGGTAACAGATGGGGAATCACGGGGGTGTACCCCAGAATGACGAGATGTCCGCGGGACTCGGATAGCGTGTGCATGCCAAATAACCTCCGTATGTGTAATGATGTCGCCTGTGCTGCCCAGTTGGCAAATACCGCCCCAACGAGGGGGATGACCACAAGCATGGTGGCCATGGCAATAATGCGGCCTGCGGTATCCTTAGGGACCACATCGCCATATCCCACCGTGGTGACGGTCACGATGGACCAATAGAGGCCTATAAACCATGAGACATGCTGTGTCAGGGAGAACAATGTCGCAGAAATGAGGGCGCCGACTCCCGCCATGCTCGTGTATAGCCAGGTTTGGTTTTTACGGACTTTCTGAAGTAAGTTGCTGACCAGCCAGATCATGGATTCAAAGGCCTTCCTTTCATAGACGCGTGGATGCCGATCTCTATTAGCATAACAAAAAACTGGATGAGCGTGCTGGGGTAGTTGTTCTTCGCCTATTGACGGTGGCACGGGAGAATGAAAGACTCAAACTGATAGAACAGAGATTCAAGGTATATGGAGGGATCACGATTGAATAAGGCCGCGATTCAAAATTATTATGCCGATGATTACGGGTGGTGTTACGGATGTGGACGGCTCAATCCCCATGGCCATCACTTTGAAACCTATTGGGAGGGTGAAGAGACGGTGACCGTATATGAGCCCAGACCTGAACACATGGCGATACCGGGCTTTGTCTATGGAGGACTGCTGGCTGCGATAATTGATTGCCATAGTACCGGATCAGCGGCACTAGCCCAATATCGTCATGAGGGCCATGAGCCAGGAGATGCGGCGCCTGTGCCGCGCTTTGTGACGGCATCTCTTAAAGTAGACTTTCGTAAGCCCACGCCCATCGACACCTCTCTTACAGTGCGTGGACGGATTGTGGAGGTGGGAGCCAAGAAAGTCATTATTCATAGTGATCTGTACGCCCATGAGCTTGTGGTGGTTCAAGGAGAGGTTGTAGCCGTGCAGGCTCCGAAAACGATGACAGCCCATGCCTAGTGCGTCTCTATCAACGTCCGCACGCTTTCGCATGCCGAAGCGAACTTTAGGGTGACGGGCCGAGAACACTCTTAAAAAAGACGGTCTCCGTCATCATAAGGTGATGGCGCAATCATGTGCACTGGTTGAAGGGCCGGGATTTATCCGGAGAATTGAAAACGCCTGGCTATACGGCAGGAAGGAGATTAAACCATGGTGGATATGGCATTCGGGGACCCATGCTAGTCCTTCCAGCAGTTCTTCTCGTGCTCCTCTCATCAGTACTGCACCTGGGATGGAATGTCTTTCTGAAAGGACAGGATGGGAGTCTTGAGACCACCTGGTGGATCAATGCGGGCGCAGCCGTAACGTCCGTGATAGGTGCCTTGGGATATAGCCTGGTCAAGGGGAATGAGGGCACTACTATTCATGCTCTTCAATCGGTCTATCCCTTAATTATTGCCAGCATGTTTGCGCATGCGACCTATTTTACGGCACTTGCACTGTCCTATCGCCATGCCAACCTATCATGGACCTATCCGTTGGCGCGGGGCCTCGCGATTCTCTTGACGCTTCTAATCACTGCGAGTTTTTGGGGAATTCAATTCACGCCGATGGTCATTCTGGGAATGGTGGTCATGGTGGGGGGCTTGGTCATATTAAATCTCCGCGTCAACGTGTCGCGTTTCGCGATTTGGACAACCATCGTAGTCGGGATGATGATTACCGCTTATACCGTCATTGATAGTCGAGCTGTATTGCAAATTTCACCGCTAGTCTATCTGGCTTGTGTTTTTACAGGAGAGACGATATTGCTCTCACCGTGGGCACTTAGACAGAGAACTCTCTCCCGAAGATTACGGGCCAAGGCGGCGCTGGCCGGAGCCGTATCGTATGTCTCCTATCTACTCATGCTCTATGCGTTTCAAATGGCTCCCGCGGCTACCGCCCTTGCATTTCGCCAGGTTGCTCCTGCACTGGCGCCAGCTGTCGGTTCGGTGTGGCTAAAGGAGCGCACCGGGTGGAGGATATATCTAGGGGCAGGACTCATTGCCCTATCCGCTGCTTTGCTGGTGATTTAATGGGTGGGGACAATAGGGCCACCACGACATGTGAGGGCAAATCTTGGCACGTATACACTCGAAAGAGGTGTTGGCGGTATGGGTCATGGTCGAAATTATAGCCTGTCTAAGAGCCATCGTAGGTGCCCTTCTTCGGGTCACAGCATTCTTTACGAGGTCGATGTAGGGGCTCTCTCGTCGTGATGCTAAGTAGCGAATGCCTTCTATATCCCATACCTGCTTGAACATCCGGTACTAACGTCACGACCGCGCAAATGATCACTGGGATCGGGGCGTTTTAGAGTCTATCGAGGGCCCGGGCATGGCGAGGCGCGCGTGAGCGATAATGCTGTCAACAATAAATGGCTCTTGAGCACTTTTGGTGCAGGCTGCTTGGGCTAGCGCCGGGCCTTCTGGGGGTAGCTTTTGCCTGTCAGATCCTGTCGTAACACTGGGTATGCCATACCCAGCCGACAATGTGGTGAAGCCCGGTTCCGCCTTAACGGTGTAGGATCCGGGCCCGCAGCAGGGGTAATGCGACCCGGCCATGCATCATGCGCTTTTAGGAGCTTGGTTCGGGTATTCAAGCCTTCGACGGGACCTTGACTCCATTCGACTGCGACGCCTGCCACCACGGCATTCCAATCGTGGCGCAAGGTCTGAGCAAAGGCGACGAATGCGGGGATTTCACTCGATTCGACCAGACGGCACCACGCAGCCAAGGCCTTCTCCCCCCCGGCGATGGGCGACCAAGGGTATGTGTTAAACTGTCCCCACCTACCACTGTGCATCGTGCAGATCCATACTGAGGTGAATACGCCGTGAAGGAGTGGTAGGACGATGACAGCCCTCGAGCGGTTGGCCTTACAGGACCTATGGTGGGAGCTGGTGCAGGAATTTCGCGCCAGTGGGCAGAGTGGTCCGGCGTGGTGTCCGCCGCAGGGCCTGTCAGTGAAGCAGTTACACTATTGGAACCGCAAATTCCTGTCAGCCGACGCGTGCGCCGGCTACCGCATCGGTCACCTACGAACGCCGAAAGAAAACTCCGGGCCAACGCGAGGCGCAATTAGCGGGCCTACCCGTCAAACAATGCCTGCACGAATTGGCGGAATCCGAGCGCGTGTGTGACAGGTGCGGGCAGCCCCTGCATGTCATGAGTACCGAGGTCCGGCGCGAGCTGGAGGTCATTCCGGTGCAAGTCCAGGTCATTGAACATATTCAGCACATCTATAGTTGTCGCGCGTGCGAACGCACCGTGCTGACCACCCCCATTAAGACGGCCCCCATGCCCCGCCCGGTCTATCCGCATAGCCTGGCCTCCGTGTCCTTACTGGCCAACATTCTTCATTAAAAAATTTGTGGAAAAGTGCCGCCTGTAGCAAGGGCGTCAAGTTATGAAAAAGCCTCATGCATTAAAAAGATTCGACGCACGGTGTGGGAATGGTTTAAAAGATTGTCCCAAACGTCTTTCAAGTTCAGGAACGCTTCGGTCCCCCGCATGACTTTATGTCTTAGGCCTTAGGGGTGTACATATTGCGAGCATTTCTCCTAGTTGCAAACTGATTCTCAGAACCGACTTCGCCTCGTCTGGAATATCGTCATCTTGGGGTGGCGAAGTCGTTTATGTTCCTTGTAGCGCCTACCAACTGAGGGGTAGGGTGGTTCAAAGGGTTCGCCCAGCATTTTTGGATGAGTCGATGTAATTGCTCCGAGATTGACTCGTATCGTTGCCTTTCTCGCCAGTAATTCGAGATAGCGACAGGGTCTCGAGCACCGTCTTCCCAATAGGTCGCCTCTATTTGCAGCGCCTCTACCAGAGGGCGCCAGTGAAATCCTAGTGATCGGGTACCAAAACGGTTGCTGCCTATAAAGAGCTGAGTCGCCGGGATGGGCGTGCCTACCACTGTTGCCCCGCAGCACAATGCCTCA
>NZ_JBYCKN010000071.1:0-23090 GCF_057473405.1 Sulfobacillus sp. TH-112 | reverse complement strand
TGAATGCTCCTACGAAGATGGTAAGCCATAATGCCCGCCAACGGGCTAGTTTTCGTCCTCTCATAGCCTTCAGCGACCAAGCGTTTGGCTAAGGTGCTGAATCCAGGTGGTCACCACTTGCATCATGCTCGGCTTCTTGATTTGCATCCCAGCACTTGACGACGTCGAGGACGTCGGAGACACGTCCGGAACCAAAAGGGGTACCTTCAAGCGAACGGCATCCTGCTCCAACGCCACGGTAGAAGTCATCGATGCTACCTCCGATGCCATCGACTGATTTTCTCGGGTTAACGACGCATATTGCGAATTCATTTGGTCATACTGATAAGACATGGTGAGCACGTGCATGGCCAATACACTGGCAATAATAGCGCCCACCCAGATACCTCCAAGCCACAGCACCGTACCCGCCCAGGGAATACGAAATTGACGTCGAACACGTTTTTGAACCTTGGGACGCAGTCGTTGTTCCCAATCGCGTGCCAAATCCCCTTCATTGTTGATGGCCCATGAGCGTTCTTCAATCATTCTAAAATCCCCCCGCAATATCTTCCAAGTTCAATCTATCAGCTAAAACTTAACCTAACTTTTCCGCACAGCGCAGCTTGGCTGAACGCGCTCGAGAATTCCCGTCCAATTCCGCTACATCCGCGGTGAGCGGATGTTTCGTAATGAGGCGGGCCATCTCCTGAGCCTGCCAATCACGAAACTGATGCTTCACAATCCGGTCTTCTAACGAATGAAAAGAAATGACTGCCAAACGACCGCCTGACCCCAAGCAGCCCCAAGCCTCCTCTAACCCCTCCTTTAATGCCCCCATCTCATCATTCACCCAAATCCGCAGGGCCTGAAATGTTCTTCTGGCTGGATGCCCTCCAGTTCGTCGTGCCGAAGCAGGAATGGCAGCACGAATCACCTCCACTAACTGGCCGCTGGTACGAATGGGTTCGACGCGTCTGGCTTTGACGATGAATTGGGCAATACGCGATGCCCAGCGTTCCTCTCCCCATTCCCGAATCGCATGTGCAATCTCTTGCTCTGACTTCTGGTTGACGAGACGAAAGGCAGTCACAGGATTATTGGGATCCATCCGCATGTCCAACGGTGCGTCGTCATACTGATAAGAAAAGCCACGCTCTGGCTGATCTAATTGCGGCGAAGAAACCCCCAAATCCATGAGCACCCCATTCACTGCCGATATATCGCTGGACGCTAAAAGATCCTTGATGCCGCGAAAGTTTCCTTGCAACAAAGTCACCCGGCTACCATACGGCTCTAAACGCTCTCGTGTGTGCTGAAGAGCTTGTGGATCCTGATCGATGCCGATAATTCGAGAATGCGGGAACGCATCGAGAAGCATTTGAGCATGGCCACCACCGCCCACGGTCGCATCAACATAAAGCCCGTCAGATTGAGTGACTAGCACCTCTAACACTTCTTGTGGCAGCACGCTCTGATGCGAAAACTCTCCCATCAATGTCTCCTGTCCCATGCTAAAACCCAAAATCAACCATTTTTTCTGCAACGTCCTCATATCCTGCCTGGGCTTCTGTCTGATATGCCTGCCATTTTTCCAGTGCCCACAGTTCCACCCGACTGGATACTCCTACTAACACCACTTCTTTAACCACACCGGCATATTCTCTTAACCGCGGCGGAATCGTCACACGCGCCTGTCGGTCTACCTCCACGTCCTGAGCGCCCGCGAGAAAAAGTCGTTGAAACGCTCGGGCATTAGCATTTGTCATTGGAAGTGCTTTCAGTCTCTCCTCCATGCGTGACCACTCCGCCATGGGATAAAGAAAGAGACACCCATCCAACCCTTTGGTCATCACAAAATGGGTGTCCAGATCGTCGCGAAGGCGTGCCGGAATGGTGACGCGGCCTTTTTCATCCAATGCGTGGCCATACTCTCCCATCATCACCCCAACATCACCCCCCGACACTCCACTTACTCCCACTTTCCTCCACATATTCGCCCTTGGGCGTGACATTCCTGCTACTACTTTTGATTTTTCACAAAGAAATTTTTTCCATCAAATTCCGATCCATTTGCCCAAGACTAACGATGAAGCCACAACCGTGAGAAATTCAACGACAAACACGATCAAATCTGCCTTTTCGGTCATCCACTTCCATTGACACGGCATGATGCGCTTATATATAATCAATAAGCGCTGTGGGGGCGTAGCTCAGTTGGGAGAGCGCTAGAATCGCACTCTAGAGGTCAGGGGTTCGACTCCCCTCGTCTCCACCAACCTTTTAAACCGCAAGGCTCAAGTCTTTGCGGTTTTTTTATTTGTGTAGAGACCACCACGCAGTAGGACTAATGGGACAATTTCGGGGCGAAAGCGCAAAGACTCTACAGCTCCGATAGACAAAAACGCCCCCATCCGAAGATGAGAGGATAGCATTCTATTTTTCGATCCCTACGCACATCTCGAACCATCTACTTATTGTTCCTGCACTATCAAAGAAGTCGGTCCATGTGCGATGGGTTAACCTAATGAGCAAAAACCCCATATTTCCACTCATCCGGTGTGGCTTAGTATCTGCCGTCACCGGGATTACTTAAATCCGTCTCGCGAGGCAACGCTTGCATAAAATAGTCCCATCCTATGATTCTAGGGATCCCTGACGGGCGCCTGACTTGACCAATTTCTGACTCCCTTGGCACCCACTCGACCAATCTGACTCATCACCGAGAACCGCGTATCAACAGATCAATGTTCCGTCCAAATTCGCCGCGGCTTGTCAAAAAAGATAGAGGGCTAAGTAGAGTACAAAAAAACTGGGCGATGCGCGTATTGCACATTCGCCTTCTAAAAAACAATACAGGAAATCAATAATCACGAGTCGCGTGCCCCGCTATGAGTTCTTGCGAAACATGACCCACAGAAACACCGCGCCCCGAGAAATCAATGCTGCGGCCAAAACCCCTCCAATTAACCACCAGGGTGTACGGTGAAACCCCAACCCCAATAGGGTAAATGCTGCTAGCGCGTGATCCATCGAGGTGTCCTCCCTTTTCGAGAAAAAATCGGGATCTCACACCGCCTGCTTTGAGAGATCCCGATAATTTATGACAGTTTTGTTATGCAGGCGGACTAATATCCAGCTTCGGTCCATCAAATTCGTCGCCCATAGCGCGCCTAACCTCAGCTTCCGACGGCGGTGCAAAAAATATAGCAGCAATAGCGCCCGCGGCAATCGCCATGATTCCCGCCACAATGAACGCCCAGGTGTAGCTACCAGTCCCCGTAATCAGATAGGCAGACACCACACCACCGTATACGCCACCCGCTATTTTCGCCGCGTAAATCGTGCCATAGTTTTCGGTCTGATGATCCGTACCAAAATAGTCGCTCACCATCAACGGGTTTAGCACGAACAGCGACCCAGAAGTGCCTCCTGACAAGAGAGCAAAGATCACGAACACCACCGGAAGATGAGCACGTCCCGCCAATAGTGTTCCAATAGTCGTAACGCCTAACAATGTGTAGACGATCACCTCTGCCCACCGTCGACCTATGGCATCGGATAGTAGTCCCACCAACGGTCTCCCCGTACCATCGGTAAAGGCAAATCCGGTCGCTCCGGCAATGATGGCAACAGCTCCCAGATGCATTGCCACTGCAAATGGATAATAGAATCCCACACCAAACAGTGACGTCCCGGCAATGAAGAGGAACTCTAACACCATCCACGGAGGTTTTGACGTGCGCCACATTTGCCGAGTGGTCATTTGCCGAATGGCGGGTGGGTTGTGTTTCAGAGACCAAGCAGCCTTGGACTTGGTGAACTCAATAGGATCAACCTCTTTAGGCCACCAGCCCTTAGGCGGATCCTTAAACCAGAAGCTAATAATAATCAGACCCCCACCCAAGATGGCCCCAGTCATGTACAAAATGCTAATGAAGTCGTGCACATTAAACGATGTGGCATAAAGAATAATAAACGGTACCGCTCCATATGCCCAACCTCCGTCAACGAATCCAGTCCGCCAGCCCTTCTTTTCCGGGTACCATTTGGCTACGGTATTCACGCAGGTAGAGTACACCATTCCAGAACCCATACCGCCCAGCGCGGCATATCCGGCATAAGATATCCACGGAGCCGATGAGTGCGCTAAAAAGAAGTAGGCGATAGCCACCAGGATGCCACCGACCAGAATGGCCGTCTTAGGTTTCCACCAGGTAGCACGTTCCCGAAATCGCCCGTTAAAATACGACACACCAGCCTCAAACGCAACATACACCGAGTAATTCCAAAAAGCCGTGGTCAGACTCCAATGATACTCGTGCGCTACGGTAGCAGATGCTGCACCCCACCCGTATTCCAAAGTCGATGCAAGCATCATTCCGATCCACGGAAGAATGATCATAACTATTCGGCCGTATCCCATGATGTCACGTGGGTCTTCGCCTACGCGGAATATCCTTCCACGACTATCCCGAATTTCTTTATAAGCGGAGCCTCCCGTCGCTGTAGCCAATCGGTTTCTCCCCTTTCTCATGCGTTCGCCCTGGCGAACTGTCGCTAGCTAACACCCTATGTTCTGGGTTTTTCCCATCGCCGCCATTGGGCCTTTAATAAATTACTCGTGTCACGAGGTGACAGGGCGCTCATCAGACTGAAATATTCGATAAGAGCGACTAAGCTATATTAATTTCAATTCCCGCTCATGCACAATGCTATCTGAATTATGATTCATCATAATTTATAGTTATGGCGAGGCGCACCATCAAGGAAAACCCCCATAAACCCTAGCTTTTCGGCACTTCCAGTTCCCTCTTTACCTCCGCGCTACCGCCAATAAAATTCTCATTAGTAGCAATCTTATATGCAATAATTGGTGGGAACACTCAGACGTTGGAGGAGTGATTTTGTTGACCTTGCGTCAATTAGAACTATTGGTAGGTATCGCAGATTTCCACAGCATCTCGCACTGTGCTCTATCTTTCGGATTAACGCAGCCTGCAGTAACACATCAAATCCAACTGCTTGAGGAAGAACTGCATTGTCCATTGGTCCAGCGCCGTACGCGTGGTGTCACCCTAACCGCACAAGGACAAATTGCGGTGTCCCATGCCCGTACGGTTCTTCAAGAAGCTCAGAAAATTGTGGCCCAAGCCAACCACTTTAAGAGCTCACTGACGGGGCGCATTACACTGGGTGTGAGCCCATTATCAATGGTGACTCTAAGACATTTCCCCGTCATATATCGAACATTTCACAACATGTATTCCGAGGTCCAAATCCAGCTTCGCGAACTGGATGGTCTACATATCATAGATCAGCTGAAAAACCGCCAAGTGGACCTGGCCATCACCCCCCTGCCACTATTTTCTCTAAAGGCACACGCAGAGGAGTTGTGGCGTGAAGAATTAGTGGTGATCTCCAGTCCCGAACAGCACTTAGAACCCGTCATCACCTTCGAAGAATTGCGCCATCGTGAGTTTATTCTCATGACTTCCGGCTATAGCGTGAATCTCACCATTGTTCGTCTAGCGCGACAAGCAGGATTTGAACCACGTGTGAGAGCCGAAGCCCACACTCTTTATTCTTTGCTGGGATTTGTCGCCTCCGGACTCGGCATCGCTGTAGTACCAATGAATTCAGTCGTCCTTGAATGTGAGGCCGGATTATTAGCCCTCAGCCGCCTCATTCCGACGACCTATCGTCAAATTGTCATGGCGTATGATTATCTGCAAGACATTCCGCTCGCCGTTCAAGAATTTATGACTCATATTCGGGCTTACGCCCGAGGCGTCAACTCAAGCATGGAGAGTTTGCTCACTGGTCCCACAATCACGCCATACGATTAGGGGCGACGGCCACACGGGACTCGATTAAGGTCGATAGATAACTGGGCACATCCGGCAGTTGGGTTTCTAATATGGTCAACGCCTGCCGACTCATTTGACTTGTGACACTGGCGAGCACTGTCTGGAACACACGACTTTTTTCGGTCGATGACCAATGGTCATTCGTCTTTAAGGTGTTGACCATGGTTTGATTGGCCGCCAGAACCGTATTTTCCACGATGTCTTCGGCTTGTTGAACGGCCCAATCCAATCTCTCTTGAAGCGTCTGATGCTTTATTCGACCCACCGCATAAAGGGCGTACTGGGCTCCCTTCGCCAAAAGCATTGTGGCAAACGCGCTAGCCAACGGTAAAATTCCTTTAGTAATATCGATAAACAGCGTCGGCACGCTCATCATCCCTTTCTTGACAATGGATTTTCATGGGTCACGATTCCTTTTACGGAATCCCATACCGGACATGCGGCCTTTGTGGTTCGAGAGGATGCCCTTAGGGTCGGAGAAGGCTGTGCAAAAACACTCCCGTCAACAGGACCGATAATGTTCGCGATGCGTAAATCGTTGGTATACTGCCATCCGAAATATGTTGTCCAATCCCCCACGTCCGGCGGGGCTGAATGCGGAAGTCGACTTCCTCCCGGATAGTCAGCAATCCAGAGTGGTCGAGCACGAAGTGTCTCTAGGATCCCCATGTGGTTCGCGATGAAAGACGGATAGGAATAAAATATAGCCACGTTTTCCGCATGCACAACGGCGGCATCCACGCACGACAAAAAGTGAGACGCCCATAAGGTGAGTTTGTCAGGTGTGAGCCCCCCATCCTGTTCTAAGTCCAAGATAGGCCAATCGTTGACCGCGATTCCTCCCTGGTGATTCACAACCGACAAAAAATATGCCGCCTGCTGCTGCGCATCACTTTCCAAATTCGGCGTCTCTCCCGGGACGGCGGCATGATATGCTCCCTTCAATACCCCCAATTGCGTCAGTGCCCGCCAACTATGTGCAAACATAGGGTCTTGGTAGTTGGTTCCGTAGCTAGCGCGAACAATAACCCTGGTGATGGAAGGCTCCATCCGCTCGAGAATTGGAACAACCTGATGCCAATCAATTGGTTGGCCTTGGTTATTAAATTGCGAAACATCAATAGCCCGTTCCCACGAGGATTGAGGAATCTGCACCCCATCATCTCCCTCCTGATAACTCTCTATATACCCCTATTGGTAAATTATGCATTGGCTGCCGTAAAGTGTCTTTCGAATCCAGAAGGTCGAACGTCATTGCGTGGATGACTCGCTCTTAGGAAGGTCAAGCGCAATGGAACCCAGTTGAACATCCAGGGTCTTCCGCGTGAAGAGGTAAATATTGGAGCCCCCTAATGATCGACTCCTTCGGTAAATTGGATTAATGTTCCGACTATCTAGAGGAAAATTGATACTCGCTAATACAGACGATGTCGTACTAGCCGCTAAGTCGGATCGCTATTGATGGTATTCAATACCACCCTTGGACCTTCGAAGCTGGGCCCTCCCCAAAAATCCGGTCTAATCCCGCGAAATCCATTATTACAAGACGACATAACCGCGTCAAAAACCCGTGTGGTCCTCAGTTGATTTCATCAACCGGGACGACTGATATGCACGCGAGCTGTCACCTTGTCTCTAGTTATGAAGTTATATTTTGCATAGATGGCGTACTCCATCATAAGTTGAAAAACCTTAGGCACATCTACCAAGGAAAGAGGTTATTGTATTGATGATAAAGAAGTATCGAGCGCTCGGCATGGCCCTGGCACTCTCCTCCGCGAGCCTTTTAGGATTGGCGCTGGACACTACACCCGCCCTAGCTGCCAGCCCACTGAATCCCTACGCTGCCATTAAACTGAACGGGGCAAGCCACCCCACCGTCTATCTTCAGCGCAATGGCACGCTACATGCTATTGGTTCCGCACAAGAATTTTATGATCTAGGCTATTCTTTTAGCGACGTGCACCGTGCAAATTTGCTGCCGGATCCCATCGGTAAACCCATCGAACTGTTTCGTCAAACGGCCAATCCAAAAGTGTATCTCCTGCAGAACGGCACTCTTCACTGGATTTCCACTCCCGCCCAGTTATATGCGCTTGGCTACACTTTTCACGATGTCTACAAAGTGAGCGTTCTGCCTGATCCGATTGGAGCACCGGAAACGGTCCCATCAACCACACCCACCTCTCTTGACTTCCTTTCTGGGTTTCCGTATCTCCCCGCCACGTCCGGAGTCACCAAGACGATCGCACTCTATGCCCTCACCTCGACGGGCACTATACAGAGCCTCTATAGCGGCCAAGCCACTGTGCAATGGTCCTCTAATGCGGCTGGCCTGCAACTCGGGAACAGCGTCAGTGCGGTCAACTCGCCGATCACCGTAACCTTTCATCAGGGAGTGGCGCACGTCAATGTCACCACCGGGACCGGCGCCATCGGCACTCAAGCGCAGTTACTCGCCGAGATAGCAGGTAGCACCTCCGAGACCCATCTCACGCTGACCTTGGTCAGCGCCAATTCTTCGGTACAGGCCGGCTACCGGGTGTATACGCCTAGTGGGACCCCGGTGTCGGGGCTTACTCCTCTTTGGGACAATACCCCTACAGAAGCATTGCAGATTAAACCGGTCAATGGCTTTGGAAATCCTGTGGCAGCGCAGGTAGGAGATCCGGTGGTGACTGGGCTGGTCACGGGAGAGCCCGGGGACCAAGCCTACATGGAACACGTCAATATGTCCTCAGGCGCAACATCGACCGCGATCACCTTCAATGATGAGGAGACAGACGAATCAGGTCCCATGACCCCCACCAAGAGTCCGGGAGTGATCCGCGTCTATGTCTCCGTGCCCCGCGAGGCATTAGTGACACGTGTGGTGAACCAGGAGACGGGAGCGCAAATGTCTTTGACCTCACCCATCTACAATTATCTGGACAATAGTTCATCTGTGGAATTCACGCAAAATCTTTCCGGCATCGTGGCCAACCAATCTTACTTGGTCACGGTGGCATTCGATAGCGCCCAGGGTAGCCAGATTGTCGGCAGTCCCTTAACCCAGTTTGTGCCGCCAATGTGGAATACGCCGCTCTCATCAGCAGCCGATTTTTACTACGGTGTGAACACCGTGCCTGGACTATCGTCTGGCGCTTATGTGGGGCCACTATCGACAGCAAACCAAGGAAAAGACACCTTCGTATTCCACAGCGGGAACGGTTCTTCCCCTGGTGGAGCAATAGCACTGACACTCAATACCCCACCCAGCCGCGAGTGGATCGGAGGTGCGATCCCGAGTACTCTGACCACAACTCAAGTCCTCATGAATAGCTATTAACCTCCCCCCGTGATAGTACCAGGGATTCTCCGCAATACTTGCGGGTCAAAGATCGCTATCAAAGCGCGAGTCACGCACGTCGGGGGCTGTCCCAAAAGGGGCAGCCTTTTTTGGGACAACATCGGCGGGGTCAGGATGGGGAGGAAAAATGGCCCTCCGGGTTATCCTTGAAGGGCGGTCTGCTTCAGGAGGTTATGAGCGATACCGAGGAATCCCCATTCGGTTTTCACTTTGTCCAGCCCTCGTCACAAGAACCGCCGGAACCGGCGGTCTTCTTTAATCTGTCCGAACACGCTTTCCACTTCGATGCCTCGGCGTTTCATTAATGCCGCGCCCGATTCACTGGCCAATTGGTCGCGGACTTGTTGTTTGTAACGGAGGAGTGTGGGGCTGACGCTGATGGACCGATACGTCGCCTGGGTACATTGGTCACGCAGAGCGCATGTCGGACAGTCGTGGGCTTGATATTCGCGTAGTTGCACCACGTATCCAGTAGTTTCCGTGGCTTCTTCGGTTGTGCGAACCAAGGCGAGACGTTTCTCCGCGGGGCACACCCACGCATCGGTGGTCTCGTCATAGGTCCAATTGTCGACGCGTTGGATCTCCACTTCTTGGCCGTCTCGAGATAGTAGGTATTGAACTTGACCACGGCCGTGCGGCGGTGCGTGTCGAGATACGCATAATTTTCCTCGCTGCCGTAGCCGGCATCCGCCACGGTGGTTTAGGGTAACCGACCCAGTTGCCGCTGAAGGTGGTCCCAAGTGGGGAATGAGGCAGCGCGTATCCCCCGGGCGTTGATGCACACTAAACCCGACGATGCATGGATTTTCTGTCCCAATTTGCACGTTGTAGGCCGGTTTGAGCTGTCCTTTGTCCTTTGTTGAGATGGTCATCTTTCATGCGCATAAAGGTGGCATCGGGATCGATCTTGCTGAAGCTCATCCGATCCCCGAGGATGTCCCGTTGCTTCTCATATTTCTCGAGACGGGGGAGGCCCTCGTGACGGAACTTCTTCACGAGGCGGGGCGCCGATTTTGTCGCGGTTGTGGTCTCCGTGGTCGCTGGGAGCCACGGCTCATCAGAAGCGCCGAATCCGGCGCCTCTGTTACGACGGCTGAATTCCCTCTTTCCTGCAGTTGCTTGGCTAACGCACTTTCTGAACGGACAAAACGCCCCCCTGTCCGTCACAACGCCCGTCTATGTAGGAAAAGAGCCTCTGAGAGATCATTCACGCGCCAAAATTCTCCATTAATACCTATAAGTAACATGCTCCAGATCCCATAAAAGCCGCCTTTCATGGGAATTTTGATAACTGTCGCCAACCAGATCCAGATGCGAGGCTAACCCGTAAAAACTACAAGCCAAGGAGGTTTTGATAGTGGCAGAAGACAACATCCAGCAACCCGCAGAACCCACTTGGAGTCGACGCCAATTCATTACCGGACTGACCGGATTAGGCGTCGCCGGGGCCATCACCATGTTCGGAAAATCAACAATTGTCGATATGGCTCGGGGTGTTTTCGGATCGCCCGTGTCCAGTGGGCTGATTCACGTCTATGCCTTGGATTACTATTACGTACCGAATTTCATGACTTGGCGGGTGGGAGACCAAATGGAAGTGGTCTTTCATAATCAAAGTCCCACCCACTGGCATGAATGGACAATGGGACGTCCCCATCCGGTCATGCAATCCTTCCAGGGATTCGGCTACCTCAACGGCGGAAACTGGGTACATGACTTTTGGGATGGCGTTCATGTCACTTTGAGCGATCCCATCGCCATTGATAATTTTGTCCCCCACAAGGCGATTATGACCTATATCGGCCCATTGGGGCCCTATCAAATTGAGTCTGGAGGGGACTTTAGCCCCACACTTCGTCCCGGAGGCAGCATTCACATCTCCTTTACGGTACCCGATAAGCCTGGAGTATGGCACTTTGGGTGCTTCGTTCAGCAGTTCATCCACTGGCGCACGGGAATGCGCGGGACAGTCAATATCGTGCGCGACTAGAGAGTCCGAAGAAAGGACATCACACCATGGACATAATGGTTTTTGGCGTTATATGGATTGGGATATCGGCCCTAGCCGAATGGGGCATTCACCGCATTCAAGCCAACACCATGTATTTTCTTCTGACCAATCAGGGAAACATTGCTCTGCATGCGTTCAATTTTTTGCTTACCATGCTCACGCCGGTATTCCTCTTGGTGCTTATATATGTCATCTATGCGGCAATCCGCTTTCATGCCGATAGTCCGGAGAGCAAGCCGAGCCGCTCACAGAAAGCCAGCAATTCACTCTTTACGGGGATTTGGATCACCGGCAGCATTGCTCTCAACCTGTTATTTTGGTTGCATCCGACGTCCGCTGACCTCGAGCAGATGTTTGCCGCACAATTGCCCAGCGTCAATAAAAATGATCTCAAGGTCGATGTCACCGCCCGACAATGGGAGTGGATGTTCAGCTATCCCCAATATCATCTCACCCAAACACTCAATGCTGCAGGCGATGACGAACTCGTCATTCCGGAGAACAAAAAAGTGGAGTTTGCTTTGAGGTCCTATGACCCCTTTCACACCTACGACATCGAGGCCGGAGTGATTCACTCGTTTTGGATTCCGGCGTTCGGGATTAAAGAGGATGTCATCCCGGGAGAAACGCGCTATGAGTACATCGTAGCCAACCGCACCGCGACCTATCAAACCAACCCGGAAGTCCGTGTTCAGTGTGCCGAGGTCTGTGGCCCCGGTCACCCTTGGATGGAAGCCCCGATCAAAATCGTGACCCAATCTCAATTTAAGGCCTGGGTGAAGAAGGAACAAAAAATGCAAGCTGCGGCAGGTTCTTGATGCCACAAACTCAAGGGGAGTGATTATCTATGGCTCAACGCGTTGTATCGACATCGCCGTCAAAAGTGCACATCATGCCCCCTATGTTGCGGGGATTTCTCTGGGCAGGCATTGGATTTTTAGTCTTTAATGCCATCACAGCCGCCATCAGCCCCGACGTGGGGCACCCATTTATGAATGAACGGTCCATTACCATTGGTTGGGTGGCCGGATTTATTGGTTGGCTTTTAGGCGTAGGAGCGTATGAAGGGATTGTCTTGCCCCTCTTCGGGGTAACGCCGCGAATTGGCGAGGCCACCGACTGGCGAAGATATTTTGCCTTTGCGACCGAGCACAAAGTGGTCGGTCTACAATATCTGGTCTCGTCCACCTGTACATTCATTTTAGCGGGTGCCATCGCGATGGCCATGCGCATTGAACTGGCCTCTTCCACCATGTTCTTCTTCCATTATTCCGATCAATACCTCTCGGCCGTGGGAGTTCACGGAACCCTCATGATGTTTGCCGTGGGGACGGTCGCCTTAGTGGGTGGTCTGGGAAATTACATGGTGCCCCTGATGATCGGCACTCGCAGCACCATTTTCCCCCGTCTTTCGGGTTTAGGCCACTGGATGGTGCCTGCTGGTGTGTTGACCATCGCCTTTAGTCCGCTTTTAGGGTACTGGACGACCGGTTGGCGTGGTTATCAACCGTTGGGTAGTCAAGACCCAAGTGGCGTGTTATTTTACTATCTCGGCGTAGCCGCCCTAACCATGTCCTCTATAATCGTATCATTGAACTTGGTCACTACCGTCATCTTCAGTCGCGCCCCGGGACTGACTTGGGCACGTCTACCGCTTTTTGTCTGGGGCATCGTCACGGTATCCATCTTAAACTTGATTTGGCTACCAGAAATCCAAATGACCTTCATCCTGGAACTGCTAGACCGCATTGTCCCGCTCAATCTCTTCAATGCAGCCGGAAGTCCTTTAACGGAGCTCAACCTCTTTTGGCTATTTGGTCACCCCGAAGTCTATATAATCGTGGTTCCAGCTTTTGCCCTCTGGAATGAAATCATCCCGGTGATGGCACAAAAGACGCTGTTTGCTCGATCGTGGGCCATCATCGGACTGATGTTTGTCATGATGATTTCTGGACTGGTGTGGGCTCATCACATGTTTACCAATATGAGGAATTCGGAAATGTTCCCCTTTTCGTTTTTCACCGAAATGATTTCCATCCCCACAGGATTTGCCTTTATGGCAGCCATTGGTACCCTATGGAAATCTCGCTATCGCCTGACCACGCCAGGGCTCTTGGTATTAATGAGTATGTACAATTTCATGTATGGCGGCATAAGCGGGGTATTCCTAGCAGACCCCCCCGTCAATTTGCAAGTCCATGACACCTTTTTCGTGGTGGCCCACTTTCATTACACCATCATCGGCGGAATGATCTTCTCGTGGGCGGCGGCCATGTACTATTGGCTACCAAAAATTACCGGTCGCATGTATAGCGAATTCTGGGGAAAACTTCTCTCCATCTGGATCTTCGTCACGTTTAATACCGCGTTTAGTGTGATGTTTCTGGTGGGCTTAGAGGGCATGAATCGCTGGGTACCCACCTATCCGCCTTATCTGCACCCCCTGAACTTAATCATCTCCATTTTCGCGTGGGCACTGGGCATCGGATTTGTGCTCCATGCCGTCCATATTGTATGGGCCTGGCGAAAGGGGCCCAAGGCCCCGGAGAACCCTTGGAGTGGCCAAACCTTAGAATGGCTCGCCACCACTTCACCGCCTCGCGAAAATAATTTTGAAGTAATTCCAGATATCGTGGACGGGTTTTACGAATATGGTCCCGATCGAGGCACGATTGTCGCCAATCTGGACCAAGTCAACCCCGAGCATTCATAAGAGGAGGGATAGTCGTGGAACCTACTCAACAACTGCAAGCGGATCGTCATATGGCAGCTCTACAATGGGGATTCCGACTCTTTTTAGGGACTCAAGTCATTCCCTTGGTGGTGCTGTTCACCACACGCTACGAACTCGATGGCTACTACGTCGCCCCAACTGTTAATCAATTATTAGGGGCGGCGGATGCCATCCTGATGCTCATTAGCATGTGGTTTGCCGCTAATGGCTTAAAGGCCATTCGCAAAAACGACCTCTATACACTGCAACACCGTTTCAAGGCGGCCATCGTGGTAGGCCTTGGCTACCTGGCGCTCTTAATCTACCAGTGGAGTCAACGATCGATTCCTGTGGGTACGCGATTCGGGGAAACGTTCTATCCCAGCTTAGGTGTCTCCGCCTTTTACACCTTAGTGGGTCTCTTCGTCTTAGTCGCGATTACCATGCGCTCGGGGAGGATGCGGTTTGACTCCCACAACTATTGGGATGCCCAAGCTGCCACCTGGTATTGGGTATTTCAGGGCGCTGCCGCCGTCATCACCTACATCTACCTCTATTGGGTTTGACATCAGCACATCACTCATAAAGGAGCAAAAACCATGTCACTCTTTTCAGCCTTGATCGGCGTCGGCTTTTTTCCGGGGCTACCAGTTCGCATCCCTTATAGTCCGGGCATGGAGCACTGGTGGGATATTTTTTGGTGGGCCTTACAAATTGGTACCATGGCCTATCTGCTCGTATTCTTTCGCAAGTCGGCCGACCAAGTGGACTCCCGCTTTAATCCCAAGAACCCCAACCACAGTAAAAAAGACAAGAACCGTTAGGAGTGGGCGCCATGCCGAGGGCTGAAAAGATTTTAGAGAGTACCTTCAACGTCGACTTACTAGCGTTAGCATGGATTTTCGTCGCCGTCACCGTCCTGACCATCCTAGGGTGGTATTTCTACGATGGTCTAGGACAAGGTCGAAACGCCTTGTCGACTGAAAATTGGATTCCACCGTCCCGACGCTCGCAAGGGCTGGTTCTCTTCATGGCCGCCTGGTGGGCTTTGGACCTCATTTGGCATAGTCGAGCGATTGTGGTCACCCCACATTTTTGGCAAGCACTAGTCAAGACCACCCCCCGGGTGCCGGTGCTCTCGGCTTTGGTGATCCATCTCTGGGCCGAAAACCCCATCGCCTGGGACTTTGGATTACTGGTCGTGAATGCGTTGCTCGTCCTCATCATGGCCGTCACCTGGCCGCGCATTCCCCGCTACCTGGTGCTCTTTGCCATGGTTTGGGGAATCCTGCGTTGGGTGCTGACGGGGCTCACTGGGACGGTCATAGACGGATACGCGCTACCCGGTCCAGGAGGTGACCTGCTGGCGGCAAGTGCTGCCTATCTTCTGCTCTATCCTCGACAGGTTCGCGTGCTCTTAGCCATCCTCTTTAGCGGCATGGCACTAGATATCATGATAAGCGCTCCTCATACGCCGGGACTCGCTGTTTCGCTGGGGCTGGTCATCGGATTTTCCGCCCTAGCCTGGGGCATCATACGCGGATGGCCCGCTTTAACCCTGCGCACGCTCCTCATCATGATGACCATCGATGCCGTAGCCTACCATCTAGGTACTAGTGCCTACCATAGCGGACTAAACACCCTGGTTGAACCGGCGCTCTTAGTCTTGGGATGGTCAATTCACATGAATACCGAATCCGGACGACGCCAGACCCACCTTGGAGGTTAACATGGAACCCGTCATCATCAGTCGCGCTAGACCCACTGAAATGATCCGCGATTACGTTTCACTGACCAAGCCACGGATTATCGTTCTGCTCTTAATCACTGCGTATTGTGCCATGGTCGTGGCAAAAGGAACTTTACCGAGCGGCATCTACACCCTCAACACCCTCGGAGGCCTCACGCTATCCATTGCCGGAGCCCATGCGATCAACATGTGGTATGATCGCGACATTGACCAACTGATGGTCCGCACCCGAGAACGCCCCGTGGCACAGGGGCGTATCGCCCCCATGGAAGCCCTCAGCTTTGGCATATTTCTAGAAACCTCTTCGTGGCTATGGCTTTCGAGGACCGTAAACGATGTGGCCGCTCTCTGTAGTCTCTTCGGATTCCTCATCTATGTTGTCGTCTACACCGTCTGGCTAAAGCGGCGTTCCCCACAAAATATTGTCATCGGAGGGGCTGCAGGAGCATTTCCACCTCTAGTGGGATGGGCGGCCATCACGCCCCACTGGTCGATAACTCCCGTTCTCATGTTTATGACCATCTTTCTCTGGACTCCCCCCCATTTCTGGGCGTTAGCACTCTATAAGCAAGAAGACTACCGCCGTGCCCACGTCCCGATGCTTCCCCTGATCGTGGGGCCGCGATCCACCATCCGCGCCATGTTTTTATATTCCTTACTGTTAATCGTCTGTAGTCTCGCCCTAGGATGGTTCGGGAACTTGGGCGCGCTCTATTTTTGGACGGCTCTCGCACTAGGTCTGGGATTTGGCTCCTCAATACTGCTGTTAATGGGAAACCGACGGAGCCTCGCCCCGAAAAAGGTCTTTTTCATTTCTCTTTTGTACATGGCGGGCATCTTTTCCGTTATGGTCGCTGCCGTATTATCGAAATAGTGCTCAAGGGCGGACGTAATGAGGGTCCTGAAAACTTGAACCATTAAAGGGCTCTTTCGCTGGGCGGACAACGAAAGGTTCCTTGTGCTCAGCCCAGCACGGAAATTGAAGGAACCCAAATTGGCCCAGCGAGTGCCGAAAACGGTGACGATGGTCGAAACTGGAATGGTTGGTTACGGGATGCCTGTCGCACGACGCTGGAACATGCGGTCATCGAGTTCATCTTGTTACGGGCTGCCGTGTCGGCGAATCCGCGGAGTTGAATCGCCCTGGTGTGGATTAGCAGAAGGGCAACGTCGTCATGGGGGGAAAGGGCAACAACGAACGCGAAGTCTACCTCGATTCGAAAGCCCGAATTTGGCTCACCCGTATTTCACGCAGCGCCATGACGCGGATCCCGCCCTGTGGGTGACGGGGCGGGATCCGCATCGGTTATCCATTCATGGCCTGCAAGGGCCTTTAAGAGGGTGGCTGTGCAATCCATTTGAGGCCATGAGCAGCCCGATGCGACCCCGCTCTATGCCGTTTTGAGCGGCGAGACATGACACCAAGCCTACCAACGCTACTTCGTCCAATAGCATCTGCCGCTGGGCCACCTGCAGAATCTCACCGGCCGCCGGGCTTCTCGACCAACCATGGACTGCTCGGTATCCCGATGTTCCATGGGCCGCCATCACACGCACTGGCCATCGGGTCGTGCATGACTATGGTCATGTAGATCCCGACATTGTCTTTGACATGGTTCAGCCAGGATCGAGGCAAGGCCGCGTGAACACGCGACCTCCCCGATGTCCCACTGTCCCCTACTATTTGGCTTTCGAGATACTCCAAACATAGGCTGAGACGTTCTTCACATCCACGGCACTCAGCGTTCCCGGATGATCCCCTGGCATTTGCGCTTGGATAAAACTTTCTAAGGCCGCCTCGGTTTTAAAGGTCGAATAGACCGGCGATGGCGAGGATAATCGGGGAGCGCTTAACGATCCATTGCCTCCCGGACCATGGCACGATTCGCATTGCGCAGAGAATATCTTGGCTCCTGCAGCGACCATATCAGCTGGCATGGGCGTATGCGTGTTGCTGGTCACTTTCTTGCGGTTATGGCGGTTGGGCTTCCCCTCTAAATTATTATCCCGCTGATTGTTCTTCGTCCCCTGACGTCCCACCTGACTATGAGAGTTGGGGTGGCCAAATATCGACGAAGCATGCGCTAATGTACCGCATCCCAGTGACAAGGTCAGAACGGTAGCCGCAATGATTTTCCGACGCACAGACTTCACTCCTTATCAGTCCGAATTCGCATCGTTAGAATGTCCCGCAAACGCCAATTCCAATCGCAAAATTTTTTTGCCAAAATGCATAGTTCTCGCTCCCATATAAACACTAGGGAGAGGAGTTGATGTAAAGGTGAGTTGGGTGCGTATTGTCATTGAATACATTGTGGCTTTCATCGCCATGTGGGCGTATCAAATGCTGTTGCCGGGATTCCCCAAGTTCGGGCTCAGCAACATTGCCGTGGTGGCCGCGGCGGTGGCCTTGGTCTCATATGCACTGACTGAAATGCCAGGAGGCTATGTATCGGCTTATGGTCGCGCCGTGCTGGCGTGGATTGCAGGAACGTCGGTACTTTCCATCTACTTTACTCTCTTGCCCCACTACACCGGCCATCCGTATGCGTATTTTGAGGGGGCATTGGCTGTCGGTGTCATTATTGGTCTTACGGAACTTGTGATTGCCCCCAAAAACGCACGGGAGGCCCATGGGCAACATTAGCTTAACCTTCTCCCGCCGCTGTCCCATCCTGGTACACTAGTCATAGACCCGGAAGGGACGGTGGTTAGAACGCGTATCGCCAACATTCCCGGGCCGACCGGCTCTTCACTCGGTCGGCTTCGTGCTTTTCATCGCAACCCGTTAGATCTCTTTTCCGCCCTGACCCGCGAGTATGGCGAGCGGGTGCAGTTTACCATGGGGCCCTGGAACTTTCTCTTGCTCAGTGATCCAGGTGATGCGGGTCCTGTACTCTCCCATCACCTCGGCCATTTTGTCAAAGGTCCTGGAATTGAACGCACCAACCCTTTTATCGGCCAAGGACTGCTCACCTCTGAAGATGACGACTGGCTGCAACAACGACGGGCGCTTCTCCCAGTTTTCCGCACCCACAATGTCACATCGATGCTGCCATCCATTACGCACATCTTGGAACGACTCATAGCCGAGTTACCCACGGAGCGTCCGTTCAATGTCGAACCCGAAATGCTACAATTGAGCTTAACTCTGGTCCTCGAAACCCTATTTCAGTCTCCGCCATTGCCCACGCAATCCGTCGGTCAAATGAGCCAAGACATTCAATGGATTATGGATCACTTTTATCGACGTTCGCGCAGCGTATGGCGGTTCCCTTATCATATCCCGGGGTTTAATCGACGCTATCATGCCCGCGCTGCCCGCGCTCGGCGCTCCCTTGATGCTCTAGAACCGGCATCGCGTCCCTATGAAACAGTCTTTCCCCACATCTCGAAAGACCGCCCAGCATGGTACCACGAAGCGCTCACGCTCATCGTCGCCGGCCACGAAACCACAGGCCATGCCCTGGGTTGGGCACTCGATCTGTTAAGTAAGCATAAAGAGACCACCCAAAAAGTTCTCGATGAAGGCCAGGTCGAGGGCCCCATCACCGCTAAGACACACCCCGTCACATCGGCTGTGTGGAAAGAAACCTTGCGGCTTTATCCTTCAGCGTGGCTGTTGAGCCGCACACCACTCCAGGACTTCCCCTTGCACGATGTGGTCATTCCCAAAGGCACCATCATCTTGATCTCTCCTTGGCTATCGCACCGCAATCCACGATTTTTTCCCAATCCCGATGCGTTCCAGCCCGAACGCTTTCTCGACGGATCGGGCCTACCCCCTTATGCCTATATTCCCTTTGGTGCCGGACCGCGCGCCTGCATTGGTGAACATCTCGCCACTACCGAAGCGCTGTTAGCGATTTCTCTTATTGTAAAGCAGTATCATCTGACATCGTCGGGACCGCGTGGAGTATTTCCGGGGATTACCTTGGCTGCGTCGGAACCCATCTTGATCACGTTAAAACCGCGAAAAAATATGGCCTAGAGATCTCCTCTAGGCCATATGACGACCGTATTAACCCGTGGAACAGCGTTGGCAAGTTCCCTTAAACGTCACATCGACTTCCCCCACCCAAGTTCCGGGTTCGGCCCCCGCAATGCGAAGCCCCGACAACCCTTCCACTTGTACATCGTACCAACGATGACACGACTCACAATAGAAGTGGTGATGAGGCTCAAGGCGCAGACCATAAAGAGCCATTCCATCGGCCGTGGCCAATTCTTCACACAACCCGGTACGCACCAACTCATCGAGCACTTTATAGGTGGTCCCTCGCGCTAATCCCGGCATTTTGGACAACAGTTGGTCACGAACCTGGTCGGCACTCAAATGGGCTCCACCATGATCCAATAGCCACTGCAGTACGGCTTGACGTTGCGGTGTGACCCGTAGGCCCCGCTCTCGCAAAAGATTTTCTGCTGACGCTTGATGACTCACTAGGTCACCTCCTTCGCCATCGTCTTATAGTATGTGATACCGTATTGACGAATATCGGGCTCTACGAGATGAGGCTGTCAATCGCGCTCTTGTGATAGCCGAGCCCCTTGGCTACCCCTTCGCCGTAGCGCGGATCGGCCTTCAAAAAATGACCAATCTGCCGCCGCTGGATCGCTTCGGGAACATTCTTCATCGAAACGACGATATTGTCAATTAATCGCCGCTGCTCGTCTGCCGTCATCAGACGAAAGAGGTCACCCGCCTGACGGTAGTCGTCATTACCATCGTGATGGTCATATCGATCAGCATCCCCCGAAATCTTGAGGGCTGGCTCACGCCATTGGCTCGAGTCTTGCGGTCCTCCGAAAGAATTCGGTTCATATACTGGACTGCCGCCGCCATTATCATCAAAGCGCATCGACCCGTCACGATGATAGGTGTGTACGGGGGCTTTCGGCGCATTAATGGGCAGTTGCGCATAGTTAGTACCAATGCGATAGCGGTGGGCATCCGGATAAGAAAACAGGCGCGCTTGGAGCATCTTATCAGGTGAAAATCCCATGCCCGGCACCACATTTGAGGGTTCAAAGGCGGATTGCTCTACCTCGGCGAAATAATTCTCGGGATTACGATTGAGCTCCATCACCCCCACCTCAATTAACGGGTAATCCTTATGAGACCATACTTTAGTGAGATCAAACGGGTTTACTGCATAGTGCAACGCCTCTTCTTCAGGCATGATTTGCACCTTGACACTCCAGCGCGGATAGTCGCCGTTCTCAATGGCCATATAGAGGTCGCGGGTGGCGTAGTCAGCATCTTCTCCAGCCAGTTTTTCGGCGACCTCACGGGTGAGATTGCGAATCCCTTGTAACGTCTTAAAATGCCACTTGACCCAATACCGCGTATCGTCAGCCGCGAAGAGACTAAAAGTGTGACTGGAGTACCCATTCATATAGCGGAATCCGTCCGGAATCCCGCGATCAGAAAAGAGGATAGTGACTTGGTGAAGCGATTCTGGTGACAATGACCAAAAGTCCCATTGCATAGTGTCGGAACGCAATCCGGTGACTGGATGGCGCTTTTGACTGTGGATAAAATCACTAAATTTCAACCCATCGCGCACAAAAAACACCGGCGTGTTGTTACCGACCATATCCCAATTGCCTTCTTCGGTGTAGAACTTCACCGCGAACCCCCGCGGATCGCGGGCTGTATCCGCCGAGCCCTTCTCCCCCGCAACGGTGGAAAAGCGCACGAACACCGGCGTTTCTTTGCCCACTTCAGAAAATAGCTTGGCCTTGGAGTAGCGGGTAATATCCCCTGTAACGCGAAAGATCCCATGCGCTCCTGACCCCTTCGCGTGGACGACGCGCTCAGGTACGCGCTCACGATTAAATTGTGCCATCTTTTCGATTAACTGAAAGTCTTGGATTAACACCGGTCCTCGCTCACCGGCAGTCATAGAATTTTGATTATCAGCCACCGGAATGCCCGCGTGTGTGGTCATCGGTATGTGTTTTTCCACGTCAATCCCTCCTCTGGGAAATGCGATGAGTCCTAAGCATCAAGATGCGCTTCAATGAACCACAGGTCCTTATCCAGTTGACGGGACACCTCGGTCAATAGATCAGCGGTATCTGCATCGCCGAGTTCCGTTGCCCGATCAATATCACCACGGATGAGATTTGCCACCAACGCCAGTCGTTCGGAGACCAGACCCATCACCTCACGGTCCGCTCTCACGTCTATGGGCCAAACGGGCAATATCGTCTCTTGGGCTATCGATTGCAGAGTCATCCCCGCCTGACCGCCCAATTGAGCCGCTCTCTCAGCCATCGTGTCTTGCGCCCCCAAGATATGCTCGGCAATCTGATCAAACAGCTCATGATAGGCCATAAAGTGGGCACCTCGCACATTCCAATGCGCGAGCTTCGTTTGCACGTATAAATCCGTTAAAACCCCTTCCCGCTGATTTAATACGGTCACCAGCGATTGACGTACCTTAGCATCTATATTGATCTGCGTCGTTTGCAACTTTTCCATAATGACCCCCCTCTCTAGAATACATATTATCATATGATACTTAGTACTACAAGAGTATAACACTTTATTGGCAACGTCAGTTTAGCGTAAAATATCTTGCAAGGAGGTAGAGATGAATACCATCGAAGAGACATTGGAGCGGCTCATCGAGCCGATTATCTGGTACGTCAATGACTTGCCGTGGCCAAGGGACGACTGGTCCAGATTGGAAATGCACCCGCAGGTACAAACGGTGCCATTATTGGCACCGCCCCCCATGCGATGGCGATGGCCACTGCATGACATCGCTGTTCGCGGGTTGGCAAAAAAACCGGGCGGGACGATTTGGTTTTGGGGTGAACCCTTGGGTCAGGAAAAACAGGCACTCTTGGATGCGATGCTCATAGCCAGTCGAGGTCGATCCGCCTTATCTCCGGCGAATAAGGAGCGTATGTCTTCATTTCATGAACCCAGAGACCTCGCCATCTTAACCGTTCCGGGGTGAACCCGATGTGCCGAGGCGGTCCGCCTGGCTGCATCCATGGCTTTGCCACACTCGAATATCACTCTACACGTGTTTATGCTCCACGATTTACCCGCTTTGATCCAAGAACTCAAGATGACTACGGCTCCGGTGCTATACGTGAATGATCGCGATATGACCGGACCCATCAACGAGTGGACGCTGGTGCACCAGGTCATCGAGAATGGCTAATCCGTCGATCGCGAAAAATGTCGGATGCTGGACATTTCTGTCAATGCATCCGACCGCCTTGGCAATACTCCGAGGGCAGGCTGATATTAATACGCGAGACCGACGCCACCTCACAAAACGGCATCCTACCTTGGTATCATACGCTACCCCTATCCGTGATAGCCGTTAACCAAGCCTCCACGGCCAATGTCTGGTGCCACGCTTGCGCTACACTCATGGCACGCCGCGATAGCT
>NZ_JBYCKN010000070.1:0-12002 GCF_057473405.1 Sulfobacillus sp. TH-112 | reverse complement strand
CTGCAAAAGACATCACCATGCCAATGTTGGCAAAGGTGCGCAACATCCCGGAGGCAATGCCATATTGTCCCCTGGGCGCGCCTTTCATCACCGCGGCGTTATTGGATGGAAAAAATCCTCCTGAACCTATGCCATTAATCACACTCGCCACCACAATCCAATATAGCGGGGTAGCGCCTCGTAGCTGGGCATATATGAGCACTGCCACCGCCTGCAAAGCCAGACCGATGGTGGCTGGCAGCACCGACCCCAAGCGATCTGTCAAGCGACCAGCAATCGGTCCCGTCACTCCGCCAATGAGGTATCCGGGAACCAGCAGCAAGGCCGCATTTAGCGGTGTCATAGCACGAGCCCCCTGAAGATACATCATCACGAGAAATAGCACCGCAAATCCTCCCAGCCCTTGAAAAAAGGCTGCCAACAAAGAAAATGTAATGACGCGAATTCGAAACAACGCCAACTGGAGTAAAGGATCGATTTGCTCTGACTCGATACGCGCAAAGGCTACGAGCGAAACTATCCCCACCCCAAACAACAAGGCTTCGGCACCATCCCATCCATGCGATGAGAGTTGTGTCATGCCGATCAATAGACTGGCCAGCCCAATGCCCAAGGTCACGAGGCCAAAAACGTCCAGCCGACGGCTGGTCTGCTGGGTCCGTTCCTTCAGCACGTACAGTGCCAAGATTAAAGCTAGTCCACCAATGGGTACGTTAATAAAGAAGATCCAGCGCCATGAAAAATAGGTGGTGATGAACCCCCCCAATAAGATCCCTAAAATGGCTCCGAGATTCCAGCCAATGGAATTATATCCGTAGGCCCTTCCTCGTGACTCGGGGGGAAACACATCGGCTATCACCGCTCCAGAATTGGCACTCACCAGAGCGCCACCTATGCCTTGCACCACCCGCGCCAACACTAAAACTATCCAGCCGGTAGACAGGCCGCACCACATCGACCCGATCACGAAAATGACAAAGCCCAGTTCGTACATCCGAACACGACCGAACATATCTCCAAGCCTTCCCACCTGCGTAGCCAACAACGTAATCACTAACAAATAAGCCATGACGATCCAGACCACCGTACTTAATGCCGCATGTAAATCGCGCATCATGGTCGGAAGTGCCAGTACTACGATGGTACTATCGACTGCAGTAATCAACACCCCAATTACAATCACGGCCAGAGCCAAATTCGGCCGATTGGTCACCGAGTCATTCATGTGACGTGTCCTCTCCTTTTGTTCGATACCGTTCCCGAGGAGTCCAACAGTGAAACTTCCACCGCGGATTGGTCTCATATCCCAGGCGGCGACAGCGATACCGTTTTGGACCCACATGTTCAATCCAGACACACGTTGCACAAAAGTGCACGTCCTGGCCTTCCACCCTCATCGTGCTCACTTCCCATCCGATCTCACAGCGACTTTATTTTACCTCGATCGACGCACCTCGGAACCACGCCTTTGCTTTTTTGTTATATGATTATTCAAAGCTGAACATTGTCCATGTTACATTAAACACTATAAGGGGGAAGATTATGGCATCGTACATCAGCAGTTGTCCCAGTTGTCGGCACTCCCTAGAAGTGACGCAATTTACCTGTCCGCACTGCCACATTGAAATACGCGGTCATTTTGACAACCACCCGACGCTAAACTTAAGCGAGGAGCAACTCAGTTTTTTACGCCTATTTGTGGTGTCCCGCGGAAATCTTCGGGAAATTGAACGTATTTTGGGCGTTTCGTATCCTACTGTCCGTAATAAGTTGGACGACCTCGTAGATGCGTTTCAAGATGCCCCGTCTCCCAAAATAGAAAAGGATGCCCCGCCTCCTCCTGATCGACGGACCGTCCTTGAAGAGGTGGCGGCGGGGCAACGTACCCTGCAAGACGCTCTCGACTTTCTCAACGCCATGTCGGACAAGGAGAGCTAAAGGTGTCCCCCTCACACGCCATTGTAAAAGTGAAACGCGGCTCCATAAGCATCAGCAATAGTCCCACGGACTCCGTAATTTTTGAGTGCGACACGGAGATTATCCCTATGTATCAGAACGACACTGTGGTCTTTGACCTCGAGCGCCTGCCAGGGCCCGTTCACCTTAGCCTCTCGCTCCCTAAGCGGCTTCAATCGCTACAGGCAGATATCTCGCGCGGGCCCCTGTGCGTCACAAGCCTTGTAGCGGAGAAAGCCGACCTGAACATCGGAGCGGGCGACTGCCAGGTAAGCGAGGTGATGGGACAGTGGGACATCAATGTCGGCAAAGGTAATTTGGCAGTCTCCCGTTCTCATGCCGAATTCGACTGCAACGTGGGCATGGGGCGCTGTACACTTACGCAAGTGCGAGGCACAGCTCACATTAATGCCGGACTCGGACCCATCACGGGAGATTACTGCGAGGGCTCATACGACATCAATGCGGGCAAGGGTGACGTGCAGTGGAACTGGGGTCGTGGGATGGTTGACATTAGTGCCGGAATGGGTGATGTCGAAATCCAGCAGGGACGCATAGACCGTCTTGAGATTAATTCCGGGCTGGGTAAGATTTTGGTAGAAGAACGCGCCGTAACCGACGCTAAACTGGAAGTCGGTATTGGATCCATCACGGTTCATGGGCGGGTGGAACACCTTTCAGCGACGGTACGTAATCATGGCGGAATCAATGTTTCCTTCCCCTATGGGCTAGGCGTACGGGTAGAGGCTAGTACCAATCACGGTCGCATTATCTCCCACCTTCCGCTTATTCCGGTCGGTCATTCAGGCCCGCAAAGAGGCGAGCGACTCGTAGGCATGGTGGGTGACGGCGCGGGCACGATCTCTCTAGAGACCCGTCGTGGCACCATCACCTTATCGCAACACGCCGATGTTACTACTCCTCATGACCCGGACAGCGCGAGTGCCGAGCACAGCTTACCGTCGCGAGAGACGGACCCGAAGTGGGCGATCTTGCGACAGCTCCAAGAGGGTCATCTCACGGTGGAAGAAGCAGACAGACTACTTAACGCTGTGGACCACCCTGGCAAGGACTAATTCTCTGTCGGTCTAGCCAGTTCCCGGTATCGATAGCAGGTCGTAATATGGTCCATGACCAGTCCTGTTGCCTGAAGGTAGCTATAGCAAATGGTCGGGCCCACATATTGAAAGCCCCGCCGCTTTAAGTCTTGGCTCAGTGCAATCGACAGCGCACTGGTAGAGGGTAGGTCCTGGTTTGATGCATAATGGTGAATTTCCGGGCGGTTGCCGACAAAACTCCAGAGATATTGCGCGAAGTCTCCCCACTCTTGCTCCACCATTAAAAAACGTCGCGCGTTAGTCACGTGGCTAAAAATTTTCTTAGAATGATGAATGAGTCCGGGAAACGAGAGTAATTCATCAATCTCCTTTTGCCCGTATTCCGCTACGAGTGCGGGGTCAAAATTATTGAGTGCCTCTCTATACCGTTCACGACGCCCTAACACTGTCATCCACGACAACCCAGCTTGAACGCCCTCAAGAATGAGAAACTCAAACAGTCGGATCCGATCGCGGGTGGGCACCCCCCACTCTTGGTCGTGGTACTCCATCATCAACGGGTGGGACAAGGCCCACCCACATCTCTCCAACTGCAACACCGAACTCCCTCCCTAGATACCAAACTCCGGGTGCGAAGCGGATAAGCACTTCTTGTCGACATTTCTGGTACACTCATTTTACTCAACGAAGGTGAGGTGTGTCAGTGCTGTCTCAATCACTGGATCGTAAACTCATCGCTGCAGCCCACACTGAGAACATTATGTCACATTGTGTGGGAATTTTTCTTCCTCGCAACATGACCATTCTTCTGCTCAAGCGACGCTATGACGACTATATGCCAAACCTTTGGGAAATACCTGGAGGCCACCTCGACGCTGGAGAGTCCATCGCCGACGCTCTGGTTCGCGAACTCTACGAAGAAACCCACTACGAACTCACCGAGATTGGACGCTATTGCGGATATTATGATTACCCAGGGGAATTTGGCCCGACCAGGGAGTGGAACTTCGAAGTCACCGTAAAAAGCACCGAGGACCTTTCCCACCCTGAACATAGTGAGTCACTTTGGGCGGATGCCATGACGAGCCGACAACTCCCCATGGCACCGCATATGGCACAGTGTCTATTGCGCTATTGGAGTGAGGCCCAAGACTAGCCTCAGCATCGCAATCTCGCGAAGGGTCATGTACCGTTATTCTACCAAGACGTCCCGACCCCATCTCCCGGTTCCTCTGCCGTCACCGACACCAACGGCGTTTGTCGGAAATAGGTGGAGCCACGCGCCCAATAGATCGCCATCGGGATCAGTCCGAGAGCCATCGAACCAAATCCCACCGCAATGGTGGTAAACGACAGCGTATTGAGTGACTCCACCATGATCCAAAACATAAAGACGGCTCCAACCAGGGGCCATAGACCAATAAACACAAAATTAGCCACCGAGCGCGTCAGCAATCGTCGATAGGCGAGCACCACCGAAAATCCCGCCAATCCGTAATAAATGGCAATTTGAATGGCAATAGCATTAATAGCATCGGTCATCACCGTACTGACTGAGCCTACAAAGTTCGATGTCACAAAGAGCACCAACGAAACCAAGCCGACCACGACGCTTGCCACCCACGGAGTTCGCCATATCGGATGCACCCGAGCAAATCCACTGGGTACCGTCCGGTCGCGTCCCATGGCAAACAACGAACGCGTGACTTGGATGAGCGTGGTCTCGAGTGTCGCGATGGTCGATAACATAACAGCAAAGGTTAAGAGGCGCCCGCCTATGCCGGGCCAAATAGCTTGTCCGAGCACAGACAACACATCGGCTGGATTGGCCGTAATCTCATGAGCGGGTAGTGTGACATTGGTCGCGACGGTGAAAATCTCAAACAGTAGAAACACGATGACGACGCCGATGAGCCCTCCTCGGCCGGGTGTGGTTTTTGACTGCTTCGTTTCTTCGTTGAGATTCGCACTCACATCCCATCCCCAATAATAAAAGGCAGCTACTAGTGCTCCACTAGCAAATCCCCTCATCGAATGAAAGCCATGGAACCCAAACCATCCCCACGAAAAAGGGATGCGAGCATGATAGCCCGCATGTACCATCGCCAACACCGCAAACACTAGCAGTATGACTACTTCAATCGATGACATAATCCATTGGACACGGGCGGTAATCCGAATGCCGACCATAATCATAATCGCCATGAAGAGAAACCAAAATCCGCCGACAATCGTCACCCACAAGGTATTATTGGCCAATCCAGAATGAAACAGGGCGAGCGTTACCGAGCCGGCTGGTAACGAACCGGCAACCATAAAGAGTGTGGCAGACACCAAAAGCGCCCATCCGGCGAGATATCCAAAAAACGGGTGCATCGATCGCGCCACCCAAGCGTAGCTCGCACCCGCATTGACTTCCGTTTTTCCCAAATATGAAAACGCAAACGCGATTCCGAACATTGGAATGCCGCACCACAACAAGGCCGCCGGGCCCATAAGTCCTACCGCCCCTACCAATACCGCGGTAGATGCAGCAATCGAATAGGCAGGAGCACTACCGGCAATTGCCATAATGATTGAGTCGAGACTACCTAAAACATTCGCATCCAGAGAGTCGACCTTGCGGTCTTTCATCTCGTCCATTCCTCCTACTTTTCGTGGCCATCCTCTTGGCCGGCTCCCCGATCCTTTATTGTGCCCCTGCTTTTCAGACAACGCCGAATCGGTTTCAATCTGGGTATACGAATCACGTTACTTTCAGCTTGCGGACGATTCGATACACCAACGAACGGATTAGACGTTAAAAGTGATAGGGTAAAAACTCTGGGGAAAGATAACCACGACAGTATACCGACATTGTGGTCCTTCGTCGATAGATTGCTTCAAAGAGCTTTTTGGTGGGCACTGCACTTTCCATCCGTTAGCCCTCTTGCCACTTGGTCTCACCCATCCTCGACATGCTATCATAAAGGGGATATTATTCGAGGAGGTTCACATGCCACCATTCACGCTCACCCCAATCCAGGACATTGCTGCCATGCTAGGCATTTCGGCCCAAGATCTTATCCCCTATGGTCACTACAAGGCCAAGCTCCCTCTTTCCATCATCTATGAAAAACCCCGGCGCGCCAAAATGATTTTGGTGACGGCTACCAATCCCACTCCCCAAGGGGAAGGAAAGACCACCGTATCCATTGGACTTTCGCAGGCTTTAAATCGACTCGGCCATCTAACGACGGCGGTGCTGCGCGAGCCGTCGTTAGGACCGGTATTTGGTCTAAAGGGAGGTGCCACGGGGGGAGGTCAATCGCAAATTCTGCCTTCGGATGACATTAACCTACACTTTAATGGCGACTTTCACGCCATTACCGCGGCTCATAATTTACTCGCGGCATTAGTAGACAATGAGCTTTTTCATGGCAGCCGCCTCTCGCTCAAGTCAACTCAAATCACGTTGAAACGGGTCTTAGACGTAAACGACCGCGCACTGCGACAGGTGGTCACGGGACTTGGGCGTGGCAATGGATCGGTGCGCGAAGGCGGATTTGATATCACTGCTGCCTCGGAAGTGATGGCCATCTTGGCCCTTGCCCACGACCTTCCCGACCTCACCAATCGGTTGTCGCGCATGGTCATTGCTTCCGCAAAAATGGCTCCCGTGACGGTGGATTCGCTCGGTGCCGCTCCTGCCATGACAGCCCTACTCACCGACGCCATTATGCCCAACCTCGTGCAAACGACCGAGCACACGCCGGCTATTGTCCATGCCGGCCCATTTGCCAACATTGCTCACGGTTGCAACAGCGTCATCGCGACGGAAGCAGGCTTGAGATTTTCGGACATCATGGTGACCGAAGCGGGTTTCGGGGCCGACCTCGGAGCAGAAAAGTTCTTAGACATTAAGGCTCCTCTCCTGGGCACTGCGCCCGACGCTGCGGTTATCGTCACCACCCTACGGTCGTTGAAATACCAAGGCAGTGCGGGCTCGGGCAGCGTCTTTGAGACGCTTGCAAGAGGTGTACGGAATTTGGATAAGCACCTTGAAAATCTGACCCGATTTGGCCTACCACACGTGGTCGCCCTGAACGAGTTTCCCGATGATTCCGTCCAGGAAATTGCGTGGCTCCGACAGCATTGCGAAGACATAGGCGTTCAAATGGTTGTCTGTCGAGTGTATACCGAGGGGGGAGAAGGAGCGCTAGACCTCGCCCGTGCGGTCATTGCCGCCATGGACCAATCGCCACAGTTTGCGCCCCTCTACCACAAAGAGCTGCCCCTTAAGCAAAAAATTGAGCGCATCGCTCAGCACATTTACGGGGCCGACAACGTCATCTTTGAGGCAGCGGCCGAACAAAAACTGCAGCGTTTCGAAGCCTGGGGAGAATCCCATCTGTCCATCTGTATGGCCAAAACTCAATATTCGCTCAGCGATAATCCCCACTTATTAGGACGTCCCGAACACTTTTCGTTTAACATTCGCGATGTAGAAATCGCGCGCGGCGCCGGGTACATTGTCCCGCTGGCCGGATCCATGGTCCGCATGCCGGGATTACCCAAAGAACCGGCCGCTTATCGAGTCAGGATACGTGATGACGGGGCAGTGGAAGGCCTTTCGTGAGTTCTCGCGACCTCACCTTAACGAGCTATTTAGATCGTCTTGCGACTCCCTCGGCCCTCTTTGGCGGAGGGAGTGCAGCTGGCTATGCCGCTGCTATGGGTTGGGCTCTAAACGCCATGGTTGCCGGCTTAGCGCAAAAACATTCTCGGGAACGGTCCATGGACGACCTTGTGGAAAGAGCATTAAATACGACGACCATGCTAAAAGAGCTAAGTGCATCCGATGTTCAAGCCTATGCAGGCATCCTTCGGCATCCATCGGAAAAGACCTACGACGAAGCTACGCGCATCCCGCTGGCCATCCTTCATCATGCGCGGCAGGGAATCCTCTTTCTTCAACAAACGCTACTTGATACTGTCCAGCAAGCGACACCCGACCGCATGACAGCGCAATATCTCTTCAGCGCAGCGATTCAAAGTGTCCTCGTCATCATCGAAGCGAATTTGGAAGGCACAAGCCCCTCCATGACGGCGCGCGCCAGGGACCTGATATCGATTCCTAATCCGGCCCTACGCCAACTAGGCTAGCAATGGCAATAGCTGTGGGGGGTCGTTTTCGGGTACATAAGAACTTGTGACCTCGTCTCATGACTATCCCGGTGCGGGCATCGTCGCCGAAAGCACGACCGGCCCTGGCCATTGATTGGCTGAAGCCTGAGGTTCAATGCAGATCACCAGGTGCTCTCGCGCTGTCAATGCACTGTGTCCTTGAAACCAACCATAATTCTTATTCAGATGCAACGGGCCAAGCGCCCGGGCCCCGGATTTACTAATCGTCCATACTTCATACAAGTGATGACTTTGCAGCGCAGGTAGATGCGCTACGGTAATCGCTAATTCTGAGGAGGCTCTCCACACCATCACCTGACCATCGGTCTTCCCCGGATATGGTTTTTGAAGAGCCACCACCACCGGACCATCAGCCCGAGATACCGTGACATGGGGCTGACTCCAAACCTTCCCGAGCCCTAAACCCACCAAGAGGGCAATCAGAGCCAACCCCATCACCCTCGAACGGGGAATATTGAAGCGGCGAACACGCCTCACCTGTTGTTCGATATTTTTCAAGACCCGCGGTGGAGGCGGCACGTCAGATAGTTCAAATATCATCGCATCTGCCCATAGAAGACTCCGTTGAAACTGCTGTCGACAATCGGGGCATTCACTCACGTGCTGCAAGTATTCATCTTGTTCGATTCCTTCCAGCTCACCGTTGAAATACTTCGACAACATCGACTCCGCATTACAATGTTCCATCGGAGTGTTCCTCCATTTCCAAATGCTTGCGCAGGTGGTCCAACGCCAACCGCATCCGACTCTTGACGGTGCCGACCGGAATATTCAACCTCTTGGCCACCGCCGTTGTGGAAAGACCGTCAACATAAATGAGACGTACCACGAGTGCCTGCTCACGCGACAGGGAACTTAACATCGCATTCATCGACTCAACATCAAGAAATTCTCGGATATCATCATCGGGATCAGCAATTTCATTGATCGCATAATCAAAACGACTCAAATCCGGGCGACTCTTGACTTGTCTCAAATAATCGTACACCACATGACGGGCAATCACAAAAATCCAAGCATCAACACTTCCCCTGGCTGGATCCCAGCGTTTGGCATGGTACCAGACGCGCAGGAAGACGTCTTGAACCACCTCTTCCGCTGCGCGCTCGTCATTCAATCGACGGCGCCCTAATTGATAAACACCAGCGCTGTAGCGCTGGTATAGCTCCCGCAGGGCCTCCCATTGTCCACTTTGGATTCGATGTAAGAGATCTTCTGCGCTCAAGGGTTCAAATGGGTTTCCCGCCGTGACCATCCCCTTGTCCTCTAAAAATACTCTACGAAAACGTCTGCCAAAAGGATCACTTTAAAAAACTTTTTTATAAACTGATCCGTTAGCTATGGCTAATACGTATGGAAGTATGATACAACTTTCTTGACGAGGTGGGGATAGAATGAAAAATTTGAACTCTCTTGACGAACCCCGAAAACATTGGTCCAAAGAGCGCATCATTCTGTTAATTCGAACCCGGTACGACAATGGTTGGGCTCTGAATCCTCAGGCGCTAGCTCAAGAAGACGCCTCGCTATTAGCGGCTGGCAGACGCTATTTTGGCAACTGGAATTGTGCGCTACGCGCGGCAGAGGTCCCTGAGGCTAACGGTCGGGCCGGGTGCAAACGTCATGATCGCGGCTATTGGACTCGTGAACGCATTATAGAAGAGATACGTCGCAGTGCGCAAAGTGGCCACTCATTGCATGCCCATGCCATGCAAAAAATGAACAATCGATTGGTATCGGCGGCAACCTATTATTTTGGCTCATGGGCCGAGGCACTGTCTCAAGCCGGCTTTGATGCCAACAATATCCGGGCAGTGCAACGCCACTCGTATGATTCGGTGATGGCCGCGATTCGGCGTCTGGCAGAAGAGAACGCCGACTTGCGCGATTCAGCTATTCGACGGACCCACCGTCCCTTATATTGGGCAGCGCAGAAATATTGTGGAGGGTGGCGCAACGCAGTGGCCTCAGCTCTCCATGTATCATCTGATTCAATCTCCTCCTGAGGAGATTGAATGCCACTTTCCAGCGGACTACCGTGAGATTAATTTCGCCCAATGCACGTGGATCACGCGGTGAGATGGCCAGTTATCTTTGGAATCTGAATATCGAACAATCACATACAACGTACGTACCGCCGTCTCCCCGGGAGTCTATTTTGGTTGCGCTGATTAGCGGTTCATCGCGCGATGTGTCATCGTCTGGGGTCACATTGATCTTTAAACCGCGACCAGGGCATCGACACCATGGACGGCTAACCATTTCGCTCACTATCATTGAAGTCGTCATACATTGAAGTCTTCATATCTTGTTATGAAATCTGAGCGCGCTAAGTCGCCGGATCATCGTGACGCCATTCGTCCACGCCCTATGCGCCGCCGCGCTCGACGCCGCCACAGCATCGATCGTCCCGCGTTCACCAAGGCCAGTGCTGCGATAAGAATAGCCCCCGCTTCCCAGTGCGGAAACTCCCGCTCCCACAGCAATGCCCCTCCAGCAAAGGCAAATGCCCAGAAAAGCGCTAACTGCGCTTCGCTTAGGTCCGCGCTGCGATCCAGCCTCCGGAGAATCGCGGTGACATCTGGCTTTGTCGCCAGTTCTCCCCCGTCCAACTGCCCTATAACCCGTTTCCATTGCCCCGGGATGACAAGCCAGCTTTGGAGTTCTTTATATCCCATCCCCATGGCGGTCCGAACCAGCGCGCCGCGCTCTTCGCCAAACACCGTCTCACTCCAGCCAATAGCCGCATTGAGCCACTCAGGGACACTTTCGGTCTGTTGTCGTCCGATGAGCGGGAGCGCACGCTCCTTCAACACTACCATCCAATCAATCTCGGGATACAACCCCGAAATTAAACCAAAAAGCATCCCAATGGCGCGCCCTAAAAACATATAATGGGCCGGAAATTGCAACGGTTCCTGATAAAGAAAGTCTTGAAATTCAGCAACCGCCGTGTCCATGTCGGGTCCCGGTTCAAGTGGAGTGCCCGCAATCTGATTAAGCAGAAATGCGACCGCTTTCCGCAGCAAGGGCCGCGACGCATCCTCCCGCACAAAGCCCAATTTCTCGATCGCTTCGACAACCACGACAGCGTTCTTCGTGAGCACTCCCTGAATCAGCTTTCCCACAGCGCTTAGGTCTTCTTTAGGGATATGTCCCATCATGCCGAAGTCTAAAAAGATCACCGTACCGCCGGGACCGACAAAGAAATTGCCCGCGTGGGGATCAATTTGAACAAATCCGTCGACCACAATTTGCTTTAGGAAGGCGTCAATCATAATGTTGGCGATGCGTAAGGGATCAATTTCTTGCGCACGAAGGCCTTCAGTGTCGGTCACCTTCAGGCCATTGACAAACTCCATCACAAATACGCGCTGCCTAGTAAAGTCCGCTCTCACACCGGGTACAACAACATCTTCTTCGGCCTCAAAATTCTTGCGAAAGGTCGCCAGATGACGGGCTTCTTGACGGTAGTCGAGCTCCTGATCGACCAGTGCGGCAAACTCCTTGAATAAGCGAGACGCATTTATCCGCCTGCCAGCCCGAGTAAAACGTTCAAAGGCCCGCATCACCACTGCTAATGCTGAAAGATCAATCGCGGCCAACCGTTCAATATCGGGGCGTTGCACTTTGATCGCTACAACATCCCCACCCAGCAAAATCCCTTTATGTACCTGCCCTAACGAGGCCGCCGCCACCGGCGTCTCCTCAATGGCCTCGAAGTGGGTCTGTATCGGCTCGCCCCACTCCGCCTCCATTAACACTTTAACGGCATCCCACGACGCCGCCGGCACCTGGTCT
>NZ_JBYCKN010000069.1:0-7894 GCF_057473405.1 Sulfobacillus sp. TH-112 | reverse complement strand
TGTTAAAAAAGAGTCATTTGCAGTTGGCGTCAGGCATGATATGATAGGCGTCGGCAGTGTCCAGCGAGAGAATCGCTTGAGCGGTTGACAGCGAATCGGAAAGCAGGTAGAATGAGTTTCGCGATTCGTTTGGGCGGATAGCTCAGCGGTAGAGCACCTGCCTTACAAGCAGGGGGTCACAGGTTCGAACCCTGTTTCGCCCACCATTTGAATTGCTCGGAGGCGTGGTGTAGTCGGCCTAACACGCATGCCTGTCACGCATGAGATCACGGGTTCGAATCCCGTCGCCTCCGCCATATAGAAATGCCGCGGTAGCTCAGTCGGTAGAGCAAAGGACTGAAAATCCTTGTGTCGGCGGTTCGATTCCGCCCTGCGGCACCATATTTGGTTTTGAACAAGTGAATACGGTCCCGTCGGTTAGTGGCCCAAGCCGCCGCGTTGTCAGCGCGGAGATCGCCGGTTCGAATCCGGCCGGGACCGCCACTTTTATCTCCCTAAGACGAGGGAGATTTTTTGTGTGCGTGCCTATTGGTATCCCCACGCCGCGACGCCGATTCCTTGTGTATCTGAACAAGAGCAGTTCTCGTCAACTATGGGTAGAGGTTGTCATTCCTGCAAGTAATCCTCATGGAGAAATGCCGATATTTGTCCCCAAAATGGAGGTGTGGATATATTTAACAATATCCTTGCGAATACTTCCGACAATTAAAACCCGTGATTGGCATTTTTTCGGTGTGGAATACGTGATACAAAGAAGAGGTGAGAATCACTGGTCGACTTCGATAAGGGCTTTTTGGGCCATGATATTTGTGGTATCCAGAAGATGTACCTTGGAAGGGAATGGCAAGCGTCCTATTGCATAGGGCAGGGTCCAGCGGATCTCGCGTGATGACTATCGCGCATCAAAGATTTGTTTCAGGTCGATTGTTTGTGCCAAGCTATAGGGAATATCGGACTAGACGTCATTAGGGGTGGGGGCTTGATGATGTATCCTCCGAAGGAGGCATCCGCAACCATGAAGGCTTCAAATGTTACGAATGCACTATCTATTGTGCGATTGGGGGATACGAGCCTCCCATGACGAGGCGTGGAGTCGCGGACAAATGGGAGAGGTGACAGATTCTGGGGAAAGTGGGCACACCGCTTGCGGTAGTGGGCTTAAGCGTGGTTGCGGGCGTTGTGGATGCCCTGGCGTATTTTCGACTGGGACACGTCTTCGTAGCCAACATGACCGGTAACTTGGTTCTCTTGACTATTGGACTGGCGGACGGACACGGCGGACAGGCAGTACGATCGTTAGAGGCACTGTTAGGATTTATGGTCGGTGCATTTATTGCCTCGATGGTGTTTCGTATTGATCCACAGCACGAGAAATATGCCGTCCTGATGATGTACGTCGAGGTCGGGATCCTGGCCCTCTTTGCCAGTATATTTTTCGTCCATGGTCCAGGACCGATATTACACCCCGCCATCGCTATCGTGGTTGGCAGCTTTGCGATGGGTATACAAAGTCGCTTAGCCCGATGGCTCAATGTGGCCGGGACGATCACGACGGTGGTCACCTCGACATTGACCACGCTGATGGACGACTTGCTTCACGTGAGACGTAAACTACGTGATAGCGAATTTCACGTGCGTTTATTAGTATTTTTTGGCTACGGAATCGGAGCTCTTATAGCCTCGCTAGGACGGTATCATGCGGCTTTAGTTGTCATCGGTGCCGCCTGTTGCTTGGTGATGGTGATTCAATATCTAACCTGGCGACGGATGAGACAGTAGCGTCAGAAGTTGATCAAAGTCTGGAAAATCCTTCATGGACTGACCCATGTGACGATAGATGACTTGGCCATGGGTATCGAAGCCTAGTAATGCAGGCATGCGGCCGAATCGCCACCAGCTACTTTCTTGACCAAATGCCTGTAAGATGGCCCCGCCGGGGTCTGCAATGGCACGAAATGTCATGTGGTGATTAGAAAGATAGGTTGTGAGGGTCTCCTCCTTATCTGGAGAAATCACCAGAATCGTAATTCCGGCCTCACGAAAAGCATCGGTGCGTGAATGGAGCTCTCCGAGCTCGCGGCGACAATAGGGTCAGGCGACTCCCCTTAGCAAAGCCACCAGTACCGGAGCCATGGCCATCAGATGGGCTCGATTGACAATCTGTCCCGTGATATCGCGGGATTCGAAATTCGGCATGCTATCCATTGATAATCTCCTTTAGACTCTCATCGACATCGTGTAATGAATTAATAATAGCAATTTTTCGATAAATATTGTTAAATATAAAAAATAACTGTTAAACAACCGATTGGGGTGTGTAAATGAATCTATTAATGCGATATTCCGGATTCCGATCTGTATGGGTAGGACAATTACTGTCCCAACTCGGGAACGCCGTTTTCTATATTCTAGGCCTTTGGGAGATTCAGTTAAAGTCCCCCGTGTTACTTTCCGTAGCGGGTGTGGTCACCACCGTCCCCATATTGTTCGGTATGTTCGGCGGGGTTATGGTTGACCGATATGATCCGCGTCGACTCATGTTCTTGACCGATGTCATGCGTGGTCTGGCGGTGGGATTAGGAATTTTAGCGCTGCTCCGTCCCGGACATCTTATTGCCGTCATTATCATTCTGTTGGGGATCAATTCGTTAGGTGGCGCAATATTTTCTCCTGCAGAGACCGTCATGATTCCAAGAATGGTGGAGGATCGGGATTTAGTGGCCGCCAATGGGCTCTATTCGGTGACGTCGCAAGTGTCTAGTGCATTGGGATATGCGCTCGGAGGAGCCGCCGTCGCACTTATTGGGGTGCGTGTGGTGTTCGGCATTGACATGGGCTCTTTTTGGGCGTCGGCGGTAGCTATCCTTCTCATGATGCGTACCGTCACGGCACCGCGTAGCCGCTCTACAGCGCCTCATGAAGGGTTATCTGAGGAAAAACCCTCGGGCTTCTTAGCGAATTTCAAAGAAGGAATGGCAGGATTTCGAGCCCTTCCTTGGCTGGGGCGCATCCTACCTGCGGTCATATTGGTTAATTTGGGATTTGTGGCAGCGTTTACGATGCTTCCCTATTGGGTTCATCATCACCTTCATGGATCGGCGTCTTGGTACGGAATCATTGAAGCGGCTTGGGCTGTGGGTATGATTTGCGGCAGTCTCCTGAGTGGAAGAGCCTCGAAGTGGCCCCTCAGATCAGCACTCGCCTTTCTTTTTGGCATCCAATCGGTCTTTATTATGGGATTTACCTTCTCACGGTGGCCTCTGGTGTCTGCAGCCATGCTTTTTCTGGCAGGGTTGGTCAATGGTGCCGGTAATGCGGTTACCTTCGCACTTTTGCAACGCGTGATTCCGGAATCGGTTAGAGGGCGCGTGTTTGGACTGATTGTGACGTTGTTTGGATTAGCTAATCCTCTAGGTGCTATCGCCGCCGGGGCACTCTTGCATGTGTTACCGATTTATTGGTCATGGGGCCTGGCCATTGTTACGGGATTCATTTTTGCCTTCGAGGTGTGGCGGATTGTACCCAATTCGGTAGACGATATTGCCGTAAAAATTTCCTCCTAGAGGTCAGAAAAGTGTCTGTCGAACGCGAACCTTATATTGGAATTTCTTTCTTCGTTCAAACCGTCACAAAGTTGTAACATCTTATTTTTATACTGTCACTAATGGAGGTGCATTTGGATGGAACTAGCAATAAGGCGACGACAGCGGGCCCTAGAAGAAGTAATTTTGGTAAGACAGATTTTAGGTGATCGAGTGGAAATCAGTGCGGTATTGGAATCGTTGCGGCGCATGGGTGAATCTCATTCAGGTGGCACCGGACCGAGCGGCCAATCACAAGTGAGCTAATCGCTATCGGCAAAGAGATGCTAAAATGGGAGAGGTATTCAATCGCCTATTGAGGGATCTCTATGAAACCAGTCACTCGGCTTTTCTTAATTTCCACTGGCTGGACGCTTTCGATGTATATGGCGTCAAACTTTGTGGGAGCATGGTTCTGGGATATTGGCACAGGACTGCGATCGATTCTTGTGTTTTATGCCATTTTATTTATTGTCATGGTGGCCAGTTTTGGGTTTGCATCTAAACTGCGTGGTCATCTTTCTAGCCCCACATTGATGGGGCTCGGGATTGTTCTGAACGCGATTTACCTCGCACTACTCTTAATCTTACAAGCGCATACCCGCAACTATTTTATCCCTATTGCCATTATTGATGGACTGTCCTCGAGTTTTTATTGGTTGTCGCTCTTTGTCTTGGCCTCAACATGGGTGGAGCCGAATCAAGCTCGATGGTATAACAGCTGGACGGGAACCATCGAGGCCATATTAGGACTTTTGGCACCGCCTCTCAGCGGATGGATTATTGGTGCCATTCCGGGATTAAATGGCTATCGCGTGGTGTTCTTTGTCGCATTTTTAAGCCTATTAGGTTGTGCTGGATTGGTGTTGAGCGCTCGCAAAATTGGTGATTCAGAAAAGAATAACCGTTTCGCGGCCTCGGGCTCAGCGGAACGTCTGCCCTCTATTCCGCAATGGCGTCGCCTGGGCATAGCCTTTTGGGCGTTGGGCATGAGAGATGGGATGTATTTCTTTATCCCCAACCTGCTTCTCTATATTGTGACGAAAAGTGCTTTATTGCTAGGCGAATTTGTCGCCATGCAGGCGGTCATTGAGGGAGCGGTGTTTTGGGGACTGACGCATGGAGAAGATACCTTTATCCAGCGGCACGGCCTTATTATAGCCACCTTACTGAGCCTTTTAGCCATGGGGCTCTTTTTTGTTCCGCTGGGAGCGACTACACTTTTTCTCTTGGGAGCGGTCATAGCGGTCTCCTATCCGTCGTTTAAGGTGCGGTTGGAATCTCAGGCACTGACTCAGATTACCCACTATAGCCGTCATGAGACCGATCGGGTTCAATTGACGGGGACTAAAGAGGTATGGATTAACGGCGGACGATTGTTCACCTTAGGGTTCTTGATTGTGCTCTTAAGTCTTTTGGGGCCATTGCATATCCCTGACTTTCGCTGGATTCTGGGTTTTTGGGCGATCGTGCCGGTCTTTATGTATCTCGCGATTCGCGGCGTGGTCCGTGATCAGGTACCAGGGTGAGGGGGAATGGCTGACGACGGGAATCTCTCCTGGTTCCCTGACGTGATGCGACAAGAGTTATTTTCCCGCTGCGGATGGTGTCACAAGTCGCTCCAAGACTCCTGGAAGGTAATCCACTTTAGTGTCTTGGGACGTGACGGTGAGCCATTTTTTTATATGCGGTGAATCCACATAGACTAAAGCGACTTCGCTAAATTCTGGTGGTTCCCCCGCATCCGTGAAGGTTTCTATATACGCCGCATAGTGGGTCAAGAAATCGGAGCGGGTGAGTCGAAGCTTTACGCTATAGATGACCGTATAGAAGTCAAAGGGTCCGCCGCGCTTGAGGAATAATGGTCTCACGGATGTGATATGAGATTCTTTGATGCCGAGCTCCTCGTGCATCTCTCGCCGTAATGACATCTCAAGGTCAAGCCGTTGTCCGTCGGTGTCGTCAGAATTGAGACCACCGCCGCATAGTTGCCAGCGTCCTGCCCAAGTGGTCCATGATGCCATTTTTCCTAACACGAGATACGAATCACTGGTGACGATCGCGCCGGCAGCGAAGATGACGCGACACCGTTGCTGGTCAATGATGCCGTGCACTGTCGCTAAATAATGAGCATAGTCCGTAGACCGCACCGAGACACGCAGAGAGTGTGCATTCTGGGTGAGGGATGCCACAGTATACGTGATGCCGCGAGTGAGGATTTTCCCTGATTCTTTAAGTGTTGTCCAGTGGCGCTCAATGAGATCTGCTGTTGATGGGTCTAATACCAGTGGGGTGGGATCCTGTTCTACCGATAAGAGCGTCGGGAGGAATTCAAATGTGATATCGGTAAGAGATGACATGCGTCTTCACTCCTCACTGGGGTCGAGACGAAAAATTGTATGATGTTGCCATCATATTTGCAATTATAGCTCAGGTCATGTTTCTTAAGTACGGCGTGTATGGAAAGGGCAGTCACGTATGGTGGTGACCAATGACTCTTGAATGATGGGAGACGTGGATTAACTTCATGGGCAACAATAGCTATGTTGTCCATAAGGTGAATATAGCGAAAACGGGCCACTACGACGCAATGTTTGGATAGGCCATGGCTTCTTCGGATGTCTCCCGTGTGGTTACCGCGGTCAAAGGTAGCGTCCGAATCTCTCTCAATGCCTCACTAATACGATGAGTGAATGTATCATGACTGCACTGAAATAGGTTATGATTGAAGCCATGCATCTTTTCAATAAACGCCCATCATCCAACGCCCATACCTTTCTGATATCTGAGCTTCCCTGGTCGGTCATTGCCGCATGGATGGGTTCGTACTTAACTATTTTTCTCGCGGACCAGCACCTTACGGCCCATCAAATTGGGCTGGCGATGGGCCTAGGGGCATTGTTGCAAGTCATGGGGCTTGGGGCTTCGGGATACTTTTCGAGAAGATTTGGCCGCAAGGGAAGTATTATGGCGGGGGATTTTTTGGGATGGGTCTTGGTGATGGGAGTTTGGGCTATCTCAAGCAATGCGCTTCTCATGGGATTAGCGTTAGTGATGAATCAAGCCATGGGATGTGTCGGTCCGGCATGGAATAGTCTCTTTAGCGAAGGAGAAAACCCCAAGCGTCTTCCCCGATATTTCTTTATTTTGCAGTTGTTCACAGTATTTGGTGGGTTGGCTTTGCCTTTGATGGAGGCATGGATTGCCCATCGGGGTGTGGTCTGTACGGGACACCGCGTGATGTTTATGTTGTGGCCTTTTGTCACCTTAGCGTGGCTCTTTCGGTTGGTCTTCCTCAAGGAGTCTGATGCTGGGAAAGAAGCGATGGCGCAACGCAAACCATTTTCAGTGGTATTCACTCATCTTCGTTTGGGGCTCTCAGGGGTGGGAGCCGTACTGGCCGGTTTGCGTATATTAGCGCAGGTTCCGCTAATGTTGTTTGCGAATTTAGCTCCTTTGGCGCTGGTGGCAGTTCATGGAAGTGACTTACCTGCCAGTCGGCTTGCCTTGTTGCCAATCGCGGCGACCGTTGCCGCATTGCTGCTGATGATCCTTCATCAGCGATATCCCGATATTTCCAGTCGAGCCATGGTGGGAGTGTCGTTAATTTTGCTAGTGGCAGGATTTTTATTGTTGGCTCTTACCGGACCGGGTCACTTTTGGCGTGTCATGCTCGCTTGGGCTCTCATTGTTGCCGGGCAATCGCAATTTTGGACCAGCCACACCAGTTATTGGATGACATGGCTTCCTGACGTGGCTCGGGTGGAGGTTCAAGGATGGATTGGGGTCATCACCGCAGGAATGGTGGCCATTCTTTCTCCGTTCGTCGCTCCCATATTATATGTCCATCCTCGTCCACTGTGGGGAATTGCTGTCATCGTGATGGGATTGGCGTGCGTGTTGTGGTTGTTCTTACCTCCGCTGGCCCATCAGGATCACATCGCATAGAACCCTTTTAACGGTGCCACGCTATGCGTGGAGGTGAAGGGAATCGTGCGTGCGACAAAAAGGGCCGTGGTGAGTGGCCTCATAATCCTCGGTGTGCAAACGGTAATCTTGGCATATGCCGCCAAAACAGTACAGGTACCTTCCCCGCAACAGCTTGCGATTCAAAGTGGTATTGCCATGTGGCCGTGGATGCCGGGAGGAATACAGTGGGTGCATGCCAGCTTTGGCGCTATCCCATATTCGATAGCGGTTAAGCAAGATGCCAGTCTTCCACAAGGGCAGACTGCGGTAGTGGAGCCAGGCACTGAGGGAACGGTGCTCAACTACGGGAATAATCGGATTACGGTGACTCCAGCGTCCCCCGC